>NZ_BAAKSZ010000008.1:0-159202 GCF_059698015.1 Oceanobacillus sp. NCCP-135
TCCAGCAAAAACCGGCTTTTGTAGGCTTTTTTTTGAATTATATGGGGGAGAACTTTGGACTGTCAAGTGTAAAAATAGAATAAAATTATATTTTTGTAATCATTGAAAAAGTGTATTCTCTGTGTTAAGATAAATTTACAATCAATTAAAGAACTAACAATCCTGATGTGTTCGTCTATTAAAAGTGTTTTGACCGAACAACTGTATACTTGGGAGCTTGAATAGGTTTTTATGTTGCGTGCACGCCCCATTTTATTATATCTGGGGAAGCATAACATACATAAAACAGAGCGCCCACCTGCCTGAAGCGGGATCAAAGCTTATAGTTAGACGGCACGATTGGGATTGATAGATACATAAACATAGCGCTGAAACTGCGTCTAAAAAAACTGACTCGATCATAAATCATCGAGTCAGTTTTTTTAGAGTTGTAAGAATGTGTAAACGAAATTGGCTTTATCGCCGATCTCTTCAAATCTGACTTCTGGTCTCTGACCTCTGGAAAGACGCTATAGCGTTTTTTACATATTCAACATTAATTTGAGCCTTGAGCGAGCTGTTGGAGATTACCATTTTTATCCATACGAAAGGCTGGCGGCGTCATTGTCCCATGATCATCAAGAACTGTCATTTTTCTTGCTCTATCCATTATTTGAATAAATACCTGGTAATCTTCCTGAATAGCTGATAGCTGCTGCTTGGTATATGTTAATTCTTTTTCAAGCTTTTCCACTTGTTCTTTTAATTCAAGATTCTTTTTGTGTGTTTGCTCTAAAGATGCTTTTGATTGATTCGAAGCATGATAGTCTTTTTTAACATTTTTTAAAAATTGTATAACCATATCCATTGAAATAGCTGGTTCCTCAACTAACGGAGGAATAATTTTCTCTTCGCTTTCTACATGCGGTTCGTAATTTTGCGGGATTGTAATAACCGGTTTTCCAGATTTTTGTGAATTCCCTATTAATGCCCGCTTTTTCTCTTTACGCTGTCTTTTTGCAAGATCAATAGCATTATCATATTTTGTACGAACTTCGGCATTCCAGCGAAATCCACATGCTGCTGATGTACGATTTAATTTATCACCAACTTCATCAAATGCATTTAATTGTGTGCTTCCTTCTCTGATATGGCGTAAAACTGTTTCTGCTAATAGTAGATCATCTTCATGTGACCAAGCATCCTGTCTAACTTTCACCATATGATTCAACTCCTTTTTCGGTAACAAATACACTAGATTTAATAGTTTATATTTAGTATTACCTTAGGAAAAAGGAATTATACCTGCTTGTTTTTATCATTTTGTATTTTTTCATAAACTTGTTTAATAGCTTGTTCAAATTTTCCTGAAGTTTTAGGGTTGTAATAGTGTTTGTTTTTTATAGAATCAGGTAAATATTGCTGATTGACCCAAGCACCATCATAGTTATGTGGATATTTATAATCAATTCCTCTGCCTAATGCCTTTGCACCGTGGTAGTGGGAATCCTTCAGGTGTTTAGGGATTTCTCCGCTTTTACCATTGCGAATATCTGCTAAGGCACTATCAAGTGCCGTATAAGCTGTATTGGATTTTGGCGATAAAGAAAGCTCAACAATTGCTACAGCTAACGGAATACGAGCTTCTGGAAAGCCTAAACGTTCTGCTGCCTGCACTGCTGCAATAGCACGTGGACCGGCTTGGGGATTTGCCAGACCAATATCCTCATAGGCTATTACAATCATTCTGCGTGCGATACTATCTAAATCTCCAGCTTCAATCAATCTACCTAAATAATGAAGTGCAGCATCAACGTCACTACCGCGGATCGATTTTTGAAAGGCTGATAGAACGTCATAATGTGCATCACCGCTTTTATCATGCGAAAAGCTTTTCTTTTGCATACATTCTTCAGCTGTTTCAAGATTAATGATAATTTGATTCTCTTTGTTTTTTGGTGTGGATGAAACAGCTAATTCCAAACCGTTTAATGCAGATCGCATATCTCCATTACTACTTGTTGCGAGATGTTCTAGGGCGTCATCAGTAATTGTTATTTCTTTCGTTCCATAACCATTTATGTTATCCTTTAACGCACGTTTTATTGCAGTTTTTACATTAGTATCCGTCAATGGATGCAATTCAAACAGATGACATCTGCTCCTTATCGCAGGATTGATGGAATGATAAGGGTTGCTTGTTGTACAGCCTATGAGTGTAATGAGATTGCTTTCCAAATGTGGAAGCAGGAAATCCTGTTTAGCTTTGTCCAGTCGATGAACCTCGTCTAAAATGAGTACTACCTGTCCCATCATTTTTGCTTCTTCAATCACGATTTCCATATCTTTTTTCTTATCGGTTACTGCATTGAGCATTTTTACCGGAATACCAAGTGTTTTGGCTAATGCTACTGCCATTGACGTTTTACCAGTTCCGGGTGGTCCAAATAGAATCATGGAAGCTAAACGCTCAGCCTTAACCATTCTATTTATTATTTTCCCTTCAGTAACAAGATGTTCTTGCCCGATAATTTGATTAATTCTTTCTGGTCTCATTCGATAAGCGAGCGGTTTTTGTTTCATTTTGATCGTCCTTTTGTTAGAATAATTGATTGTTTACTTTAGCGTAATTGTGATACGGATAAAATGCAAGTTACTTGCCATTCATGCTATAATATCATGTATTAAAGGTACAATGGGATTTAACTGCATATTAACCGACTGATTTAAATCAACTATAAAACATGAAATGTATTTAAAAATAGAGGTGTATGGAATGAAGATTTCAACTAAAGGACGATATGGATTAACAATAATGATTGAATTAGCAAAAAAACACGGAGATGGTCCAACATCACTTAAATCAATTGCGCGTGAGAATGATTTATCGGAACATTATTTAGAACAGCTCGCTTCACCACTTAGAAATGCCGGTCTAATTAGGAGTATTCGCGGAGCATACGGTGGATATGTATTGGCAAGAGAACCAAAGGATATTACTGCTGGGGATATTATTAGAGTACTTGAAGGGCCAATTACTCCGGTTGAAGGCATAGAAGATGAGGAGCCGGCAAAGCAGGCACTATGGCTACGAATTCGTGATGCGGTAAAAGATGTGCTTGATACAACAACACTCGATGATTTATCACATCATAATGACGATGAACCACAAGAAGCATACATGTTTTATATTTAGAAACTTTGCGCAGGTATTGTGGTTTTTAAACATCGTAGTGGATTTAAAAGGCGATGTTAAATCAATGGTAGTCGGTCTCATCGAGTGCTCCGGAAATCAACGATCCGCAGCGGAAATCAACCTAGCGCATACGTCGTCTTTTATATGTATAACGTCAAAAAAATAAACTTTTACAAAACAGCCTATATTTAAGGTTAAATCATAGGAAGGAATAATATATTATGGAACAAATCTATTTGGATCATGCAGCAACTACACCAATGGATAGTCAAGTAATTGAGGCAATGTTTCCAGTGTATAATGAAATATTTGGAAATCCATCCAGTGTCCACTCATTTGGCAGAAAGGCAAGACAGCTTCTGGATGAAGCAAGACGTTCAATGGCTAAAAGTATTCATGCAAATGAAAAAGAGATTATATTTACGAGTGGTGGAACTGAAGCAGATAATCTAGCGCTTATCGGTACAGCCATGGCTAATCGACATAAAGGAAACCATATTATTACAACAACTATGGAACATCATGCAACACTGCATACAGTAGAAAGCTTAGAAAAACAGGGGTTTGATATTACCTATTTGCCTGTTTATGAGAATGGTAAAATAGCTATAAACGACTTAAAAGAAGCATTAACAGATGAAACGATCATTGTCTCGGTTATGTATGTTAATAACGAGACAGGAATTATTCAACCGGTTAAGGCAATTGGTCAGTTGTTAAAAGAACATCAGTCATATTTTCATTCAGATGCAGTTCAGGCTTTTGGTTTATTGGATATTAATGTGAAAGAAATCGGTATTGATTTGTTAACAGTGTCATCACATAAAATTAATGGGCCAAAGGGGATTGGATTTTTGTATGCTGCGGAAGATGTTAAAATAAATGCACTGCAATTCGGTGGAGAACAGGAACGTAAACGCCGTCCGGGAACTGAAAATGTGGCTGGTGCAGTCGGCTTTCAGACAGCAGTAGAATTAGCGATGGAGAATAAAGAAAAACGGAGAAGTTTGTATCTACATTTTAAAAGGCTATTTTTGGCGGAGCTTGGGGAGAATGGAGTTTCCTTCGAAATAAATGGGGATCACGAATCAGCTCTTGCTTCAATAGTAAATGTCAGTTTTCAAGGTGCAAATGTGGAATCATTGCTTACTAATTTTGATCTGAGCGGAATCGCAGCATCAAGTGGCAGTGCATGTACAGCTGGCTCTGTAGAACCTTCACATGTATTAACTGCCATGTACGGAGAGAATAATGAATGTACAACTAACTCCATTCGGTTTAGCTTTGGTATATTCAATACAACAGAAAATGTTAAAGAGGCAGCCAAGCGCGTTGCAAAAATTGTAAAACGATTAACCTCATAAAGGAGAGGGAGTAAAAATGAAAAGCAATAAAGATATACGAGTAGTAGTGGGTATGAGTGGTGGTGTTGATTCATCTGTTGCGGCGTTATTATTGAAAGAGCAAGGCTATGATGTGGTCGGGATCTTTATGAAAAACTGGGATGATACGGATGAGTTTGGTGTATGTACGGCAACAGAGGACTTTGACGATGTTGTTCGGGTATGCAATCAACTGGATATTCCCTACTATGCAGTGAATTTCGAAAAACAGTATTGGGATAAAGTATTTACGTATTTTTTGGATGAATATAAAGCTGGTAGAACACCAAATCCTGATGTGATGTGTAATAAAGAAATTAAATTTAAAGCATTTCTTGATCATGCCGTATCATTAGGAGCTGACTATTTAGCGACAGGCCATTATGCTCAGGTTAGAAATAATGATGGTCGCTATGAAATGCTTCGTGGTGTTGATGATAACAAGGATCAAACTTATTTTCTTAATCAATTAACAGAAGATGTGCTGGCAAAAGTTATATTTCCCTTAGGTCATTTGCCAAAATCAAAAGTAAGAGAAATCGCAAAAGAACATGGGCTTGTTACTGCAACTAAAAAAGACAGTACAGGAATTTGTTTTATTGGCGAGCGAAACTTCAAGGAATTTCTAAGCGAATATCTACCTGCACAACCAGGGGAAATGAAAACATTGGATGGCAGTGTTAAAGGAAAGCATGACGGATTGATGTATTACACACTCGGTCAACGCCAAGGACTTGGAATCGGAGGAGCGGGTGATCCATGGTTTGTTGTAGGGAAAAGCTTAAAAGATAATATCCTTTATGTTGAGCAAGGGTACTCAAATGAATCCCTCTATTCAGACGGACTTGTAGCAACTGATGTTAACTGGATTAACCCTGATACCATTGACGATACGTTTACTTGTACTGCTAAATTCCGCTATCGCCAGAAGGATAGTGCAGTAACCGTTACTTTACTCGAGAATGGTAAAGTAAACGTGGTATTTGCCGACAGAGAAAGAGCGATTACGCCAGGACAGGCAGTTGTTTTTTATGATGGTGAAGTCTGTTTGGGCGGTGGAACAATTGATGAAATAATTAAAAATGATCAAGTACTTGATTATGTTGGTTAATAGTGCGAGTATCCACGAATAAGGAGCAGTTTTAGATAATGGATAAAAATAAGCAGGCAATCAATTTAATGAAAGAAAATAAATTTGAAGAGGCGGCAAATATTTTCGCAGAGGTAATCGAAGAACAGCCTAATGAACCACTCGGGTTTATAAATTTTGGTAACTTGCTGTTGCATGTGAAAGATTACCCGCGTGCCGAGCGTTTTTTTGAACGAGCAATTCAACTAGACAAGCATGCAGCAACAGGCTTTTACGGTTTGGGAAATCTACATTTTGAACAGTCATCTTATCTAAAGGCAAAGGAGAATTTCCAAAAAGCTATCGAGTTAGGTTTAGAGGAAGCTGATGTGTTTTTCATGCTTGGAATGACTTTACAAAATCAGGAACAATTTAAACTCGCATTACCGTATTTACTCCGTGCAACAGAACTTAATCCGGATGATGAAGCAATTTTATTTCAATATGGACTCACGCTAGCACAGAGTGATCATATTACAGATGCAGAGTCGGTGTTTCGAAAGGTATTGAAGAAAAACCCGGAACATAGTGATGCACATTATAATTTAGGTATCATTTCACTGTTCCATGAGAATGCAGATGCAGCAATAAACCACTTTGATGAGGCATTACGTCTACAGCCTGATCACCTTTTAGCAGCAAATGGTAAAAAAAGTATAGAAAAAATATTAACCGATAACGAATAGTAGGACATTGGGGTTGTTTAGAATGGAGTGGAATCGACAATCTAATACAGAGCAAGGTTTTATAAAGGGTGAACTACTTTATACGATTTTCCATAATGAAACAGAACACTTTTCAATTGCTAAAATTAAAGTCCAAGAGACAAATGAGGATTTTAAAGAGAACGAAATTGTCGCAAAGGGCTATTTTACAAACCTCCAGGAACAAACAACCTACTATTTTTACGGTGACTTTGAGAAACATGCCAGATATGGCCTACAGTATAGGGTTAATTCCTATCAAACATTTATTCCAGATACGAAAGATGGTTTAGTTGCCTATCTATCCAGTGATTTATTTTATGGAGTAGGAAAAAAAACGGCTGCCCGGATTGTTAAGCATTTAGGAGAAAGTGCCATATCCAAAATTTTAAATTCACCTGATATATTAAAAGAAATACCAGTAGTAAAGAAGGAAACAGCGGAATTACTTGTAAGAACGCTACAGGAAAATCAGGGGTTCGAGCATATTGTGGTCTATTTAGCTAAATATAGCATTGGGCTGAAAATGGCGCAAAAAATTTATCAAAAATATAAAGATGAGGCAATAGCTATTTTGGAAGAGGATCCCTATCAATATGTATTTGATATAGAAGGATTTGGTTTTCGGACAGCTGATGAGATAGCGAGACAAAATGGCCTTTCTTTAACACATCCAAATCGAATTGGTGCGGGGTGTATTTATATATTACAAAAAAGCATCCAGGATGGGCATGTATTTCTTCCGTTAGATACTTGCGTGTTTCAAGTACTGGATCTATTATCAAACCATTCCATTTCCCGAACAGTTATTACTGACAGATTGGAAGAATTAAATACAGCGAAGACAATTATTGTTCATCATGGTAATGTTTATTTACCTTCTCTTTATTATGCAGAGGATGGTTTCGCTTCCCATATCAAGAGAGTTATTACCAAACAGGTTGAACATGAAACCCCATTGGCAGAATTGATGAAAATAATTGGAGATATAGAGGAAACTGAAGTATTAAGCTATGGAAAAGAGCAATTTAATGCAATTAATCAAGCATTACATTCTAATGTCATGATCGTCACCGGTGGTCCGGGAACTGGCAAAACAACGGTAGTAAATGGTATCCTAAAAGCATATGCAGCTATCCATGAGTTGTCGTTAGATCCTGGAGATTATGACAATAAATCTGACTTTCCATTCATTTTAACTGCACCAACAGGTCGTGCTGCTAAACGACTGAATGAATCAACCGGACTCCCTGCAGTTACCATTCATCGGCTTTTAGGATGGAACGGCCAGAATGGGTTTGAGAAGGATCAGAACGAGCAGCTGACTGGAGAGTTAATAATTGTGGATGAATTTTCTATGGTAGACATTTGGCTTGCTAATAGCTTATTTAAGGCAATACCAGATAATATGCAAATTTTGCTTGTAGGTGATGAAGATCAATTGCCTTCAGTTGGACCAGGACAGGTATTATCTGATTTATTAAGCAGTGGATTAATCCCTTCTATTAGCCTTAGTGAAGTATATCGTCAGAAAGAAGGATCAAAAATTATTCATCTTGCTCATGATATAAAGAATGGCACTTGTACTAGCGATAAGCTAAAGAATGAAAAGGATTTTAGTTTTATCTCTTGTAATGAACACCATATGATCGATGTAATTACTCAAGTATTTTTAAAAGCGAAGGAAAAAGGTATTGATCTTAGAAATATTCAGGTGCTTGCACCGATGTACCGTTCACAGGCAGGAATAACGATGATTAATAAAAAGCTGCAGGAATTAATTAACCCTAAAACGAGACAAAAACGGGAAGTGAAAACAAGTGATGCCGTATTTAGAGTTGGTGATAAAGTCCTTCAGCTCGTTAATCAGCCTGAAGACGGTGTTTATAATGGGGATATTGGTCAAGTGGTTGCAATATTCAAAGAGGATGAGAACACAGAAAATGTGGAACAGTTAGTTGTCCTATTTGAAGAAAAAGAAGTGGTTTATGAACGGAAGGATTATTCAAATATTATGCATGCCTATTGCATATCAATCCATAAATCCCAAGGAAGTGAATTTCCGATTGTGATACTTCCCGTTGTTTCAACCTATCATCGGATGCTAAGAAAAAATTTACTCTACACAGCGATTACTAGAAGTAAGGAATCCTTAATTATTTGTGGGGAGGAACATTCATTCCTCCGAGGGGTTAAAACCATTGATACAAATAAGCGATACACTTCTTTGAAGGAACAATTAATGGAAAGGCTGCAAAATCTACCCGAGCAATTAAAAGATAAAGGGCTAGAGGAAAAAGAATTAACACCATATGACTTTATGTAATGAACCATGTATATTTTATTAAATTTCGGGTTAGCATAACATAATAATGCTAAAAAGAGGATTTATCCACTTTTTTGAAAACTCAATAGAAAGAGGAGCTTTATCTATGATGCGATGCCCGAATTGTAATGGGAAGGATATTGGCAAAATTGGCGCACAGAACTATTATTGCTGGACGTGCTTTATTGAAATGAATGTGGATGAAGATAAATTAACTGTTCATCAAGTGGAAGCAGATGGTTCTTTAAGTTCGCTTGATGATCTATTTTCGGAGGACGAAAGAAAAATTGAATGGTAAACCTTAGCTGCAAAAGGAGAAATAAATTTTTGTACTAAGGGGGAAATCGTAAATGCTGAAAGATAAGAAAGTACTACTTTTTCTATACTCACTTATTATTGGTATTTTTATTTTCTTATTTGTATTTTTACTTGTTAAACTGTTCCCGTTATATGGAACTGTTTTTTCTTTTCTTTGGAGTTTATTTTCACCTTTTTTCATTGCTTGTTTCATTGCCTATTTGCTATATCCTGTTATTAATAAATTGCATAGCTATAGTATCCCCCGTGGATTGGCGATTCTTTTTATCTACCTTATGTTCTTTGGTGGTGTGACTTATTTAATTTATCGTGTTTATCCAACAACAATTCATCAACTGCGAGATTTGAATGAGCAGTTACCACAATTGATCAGTATGTATGAGAATTTGGTTTATACTCTATACGATTACACTTCGTTTTTACCAGAAGCCGTTCATGATAAGATCGATCAAGTAATAATAAATGTTGAAAACACATTAAATAACCTCCTGGAAAAGCTGATAGGCGGCTTTACCAAGATTTTTGACATGATCGTATTGCTTACCGTTATTCCTGTCTTAGTATTTTACTTTCTGAAAGATTATAATAATATTAAAGAATACTTTAAAAAATTCATCCCTAAAAAACATCAACCCCAGGCAAGTAAAATGTGTCGTGCCATTGATGAAAGATTGGGGAGCTATATTCGAGGTCAATTAATTGTCTGTTTCTTTGTTAGTATGACAACTTTAATTATATTCCATTTATTAGATATTAAATATGCCTTATTGTTAGCGATCTTTATGGGAGTTACAAATATTATTCCATATTTCGGTCCGATTATTGGAGCGATTCCTGCTGTAGCTATCACAATTACAATGTCTGGAAAGCTAGTTATATTTGTATTAATAGCCATCTTTGTTATTCAGTTAATTGAAAGTAATTTATTATCACCATATATTGTTGGTAAAAGTATTAACATTCATCCAGTCGCTATAATATTTGTACTTTTACTTGGTGGGAAATTATTTGGCGTAATGGGTATGATTCTTGCGGTACCTTTGTTAACCATTCTTAGAGTTATTATAAACCACCTCATTGCTTTTCGGCGTTATAATTGACAATGGAACAGAAGTTTTTTATAATATCGCTAGGTTTAAAATTAAAATAACGTTAAAAATGTTGAAGGTTATGAGTATATGATATTCGATTTTTCAGAAAGGGATTTCCACAGGCTGTAAGAAGTCCTAAATCAGAGTCATGGAAGCTAAACTGGAGTACGGTTAATACCCGTCGGTGTCATACCGTTAACATGTTCAAGTGATGGATAATTTGTATTATTCATAATGAGGGTGGTACCGCGATGATATCTCGTCCCTGCATATTTGCAGAGAGGGGATTTTTTTATTTCGTTACTAGAAAAGTATAACTTTTTTTGAAAATCAGTATAGGTGGCTTGAAATCCAAAGAGTCTAAGGGTTTCAAAGAAAGTGAAATACACTTTCAAGGATCCCTTAAGAGGGTGTTAAAACAGGCCAAGTTTTCTAATACTCAGGAGCTAAAAGGAGGATGCAAATTGCAACAGTTAACGTCAGCGGAAGTAAGACAAATGTTTATCGATTTTTTTAAGGGAAAAGGTCATCGGGTTGAACCGAGTGCGTCTCTTGTACCTAAGGATGATCCGACATTATTGTGGATAAACAGTGGGGTAGCAACATTAAAAAAATACTTTGATGGGCGTGTTATTCCAGACAACCCTCGGATGGTTAATGCTCAAAAGTCAATACGTACCAATGATATTGAAAATGTAGGATTCACGGCAAGACATCACACGTTTTTTGAAATGCTTGGCAATTTTTCCATTGGAGATTATTTTAAAGCAGAAGCGATTGAATGGGCATGGGAATTTTTAACGAGTGACAAATGGATTGGCTTTAATCCTGAATTGCTATCTGTAACGGTTCATCCAGAAGACGATGAAGCGTATGATATATGGTTAAATCTAATCAAATTGCCAAAAGAACGCATCATTCGTTTGGAGGAAAATTTCTGGGATATTGGGGAGGGACCAAGTGGACCTAATTCAGAAATTTTCTATGACCGGGGTGAAGATTATGGCAATGATCCAAATGATCCTGAATTATATCCTGGTGGAGAAAATAGCCGTTATTTGGAAATTTGGAACTTAGTGTTTTCACAATTTAATCATAATCCAGATGATACGTACACACCTCTTCCGAAAAAGAATATTGATACAGGTATGGGGCTTGAACGAATGGTTTCTGTCATTCAGGGTGTTCCTACCAATTTTGAAACTGATTTATTTATGCCAATTATCCATAAGACAGAAGAATTAGCTAACACGAGATATGGTAGAACGAAAGAGAGTGACACAGCATTTAAGGTTGTAGCAGACCATATTAGAACAGTAAGCTTTGCAATCGGAGATGGGGCAGTTCCTTCCAATGAGGGAAGAGGATATGTACTGAGAAGGCTGTTAAGAAGGGCAATTAGATTTGCTAAAGAAATCGGTATAGAACAACCATTTATGTATAAACTGGTAGATACTGTGGGCGAAATAATGAAGAATTTCTACCCGGAAGTATTAAAAAAGAAGGAATTTATTACAAATATCGTGAAAGTAGAAGAAGAGCGTTTTCATGAAACCTTAAATGATGGATTGGAAATACTATCCTCTATTATGAACAAGGAAAAAAATAAAGGAAATACGATTTTCCCTGGTGTTGAGGTATTTCGCTTATACGACACGTACGGATTTCCCAAAGAATTAACAGAGGAATATGTCGAGCAGCAAGGGTTTACGATTGATGAAAATGGATTTAATCAGGAAATGGATAAACAGCGAGAGCGAGCTAGAAATGCACGTCAAAGAGTTGGTTCAATGCAAGTACAGGACAGTATTTTAAGCGATACTAATGTGGATAGTGAATTTATCGGATATGAAAAACTGGAGGTCGAAACAACGATCGAAACAATCATAAGCGGAAATGAAGTTGTAGAAATCGCTGAAGCTGATAGTGAAGTGTTTATAATCCTGAAAGCAACACCATTTTATGCCGAAAGTGGTGGCCAGGTTGCAGACAATGGGTGGATTTATACCGATAATGCTTCAGCATATGTGGAAGATGTACAAAAATCTCCAAAAGGGCAAAATATTCACCGCGTTCGGGTGAAGGAAGGAAAGCTTCAGAACGGAGATAGTATAAAGGCAGTAGTTGATTCACATTTCCGTACATTGATCATAAAAAACCATACAGCTACGCATTTATTGCATCAAGCGTTAAAAGACGTCTTAGGAAGCCATGTCAATCAAGCTGGGTCACTTGTAACACCAGATCGACTGCGATTTGATTTCTCGCATTTTAATCCTGTTACAACAGAAGAATTACAGAAAATAGAACATATCGTAAACGAACAGATTTGGGCATCTATTACACTTAGCATTAACAATCAAAAAATAGAAGAAGCAAAACAAATGGGAGCAATGGCACTATTTGGAGAGAAATACGGAGATATTGTTCGCGTTGTTCAAATCGGTGATTACAGCATAGAATTATGTGGTGGTTGTCACGTGCGGAATACTTCAGAAATTGGCTTATTTAAAATTGTATCAGAAGGTGGAATTGGAGCTGGTACACGAAGATTGGAAGCTGTTACAAGTAAATATGCCTATCAATACTTTGCGAATAAATTAACCCTGCTTGAGGAATCTGCACAGGTAGCAAAAATCAGTGAGGATAAGCTTCCTGTTCGTATCGAAGGTTTATTCACTGAAATGAAAGACTTACAAAAAGAAAATGAATCATTAAGTGCTAAATTATCAAACGTAGAAGCATCCTCTCTATTGGATCAAGTCGAAACTATTAGTGGGGTACAGGTGTTGGCACAAAAGGTAAATGTAAAGGATATGAATCAATTACGAAATATGGTGGATAATTTAAAACAAAAGATAGAATCCGGTATAATATTACTTGCAGCTGAAAATAACGGAAAAGTACAGCTTGCAGCAGGCGTTACTAATAATTTGATGGAAAGTGGCCTACATGCTGGAAATTTAATCAAGCAAGCAGCTAAAGCGTGTGGTGGTGGCGGTGGTGGCCGTCCTGACATGGCGCAGGCTGGAGGTAAAGATCCAGAAAAATTAGGCGAAGCACTTGAATCAGCAAAACAATATGTCACTGACAATATTAAAAGGTAGCCTACTTGAATCCTGTGTAGTAAAAACATATAATAATACCTGTAAACATGTTAGAATATGGGATGAGAATAGTATTTGCTTTTAATACCTATTATTTATGTTAAAATTATAAATAAAACTATCGGTTAGTACTAGTATAGTTATTTTAAGAACGAGGTGTCACTATGAGTTCAATTGATAAAACGATGAAATTTAATTTTTCAGAGGAACCATTTGATCAGGATATAAAAGAAATCCTCTTTACAGTGCATGAAGCATTGCGAGAAAAAGGATATAATCCGATTAATCAGATTGTGGGTTATTTATTATCCGGTGACCCTGCGTATATCCCTAGATATAAAGATGCTCGAAATTTAATTCGCAAAATAGAGCGAGACGAAGTGATTGAAGAGCTAGTGAAATTTTATTTAGAACAACAACAAAAGGCGAATTAGATGAAGATAATTGGATTAGATGTGGGATCCAAAACAATTGGAGTTGCTGTGAGCGATGCTTTTGGCTGGACAGCTCAAGGATTAACAACAATTAAATGGGATGAAAATGACATCAAGTCTGCAGATGCAGAATTAAAGCAGATTGTAAAGGAACATGAAATAGGGAAGGCCGTTGTTGGTCTTCCTAAAAATATGAATGGTACAATCGGAGAACGCGGTATAGCTTCTGAGACCTATGCAAAACATATTGAAGTGTTTTTAGGGATCCCAACCGAAATGTGGGATGAACGACTTACAACAATTGCTGCTGAGCGTGTGTTGTTGGAAGCAGATATGAGCAGAAAAAAAAGAAAAAAAGTCATTGATAAAATGGCAGCTGTTATGATATTGCAAGGATATCTCGATCAAAAATAAAGGAGGGAAAGAATGTCACTTGAAGAAAAAGAGAGAATTATCATTCCGGATGAAAATGGAGAAGAACATTTATTCGAGGTTTTATTTACCTTTGATGTTGATGAAACAAACCAGTCGTATATTGCAGTAGTCCCAGTTGAACAGGCTGAAAATGAAGAAGTAGAGGTATATGCCTTTCGTTATGAGGTAAAAGACAATGATGATAATGATCTGTCCCTTTTCCCAATCGATTCAGATGATGAATGGGAACTGGTTGAAGAAATGCTTCATACATTAGCAGATGAAGAGAATGAAGAGTAATTCCGTTTTTTAGATGAAAAGCTGATGTCAAACTATGACATCAGCTTTTCTTATTATATGCTGTACGTCTAAGTGTCTCTTTTTGAGGTAGCACTCATAATCTTCATTGTGTCGCAGTTTATATCTGTTAGGTCACAACGAGTAATGCTATTTTCAGTTTTTTAGAAAACAGCCTTCTGACTAAACAATTAATTTTATAATGGAATATATTGTAGAATTTTAGTATAATATACCGGATGAGAGGGGGATACCATATGTCCAAAGATAAACAGAAGAGCAAATATAAGGACAATCTCATGACTCGAAGTGAAGAGGCAAGAACTGTACGTAAAGTAGTTGTAATCATTATCCTTTCACTCATTCTTATTTTAGTAGTAGGTGGTGTTTCTGGTTTTATGTACGTTAAGTCAGCATTGGAACCAGTAGATCCGAAGAGTGAAGAAAATATAGCGTTGGAAATTCCCATTGGATCATCAACTTCCAGTATTGCAGCTATATTAGAAGAAAATGGCGTTATTAAAGATAGTCGTATTTTTCGTTTTTACATAAAATTTAAAAATGAATCTGAATTTCAGGCTGGTGAATATACATTCTCGCCGGCAATGACAATAGATGAAATTATTGAATCATTAAAAAGCGGAAAAATTCTAGCAGAACCAACTTATACAGTTACGATCCCTGAAGGTAAAACGATTGAAGAAATGGCTAAGATTTATGCTGGAAAGCTGCATTTTAGTGAAGAAGAATTTTTGGAAAAAGTAAAGGATGAAAGTTATGTTGAAGAGTTAATAAATAGGTATCCAACGATATTATCTGATGTGATCCTTGCCCCGGAAATTAAATATCCACTTGAGGGATATCTGTTTGCGGCAACATACAGTTTTTACGAAAATGAGCCTACTATTGAAACAGTGGTAGAAAAAATGCTGCTTAAAACACAGGAAGTTATAGACCCTTTTATGAATGAGATAACAGCTAAAGATTTTACAGTCCATGAGGCGGTTACCTTTGCATCACTCGTTGAAAAAGAATCTGGTTCAGTTGATCAACGCAAAGAAATTGCCGGCGTTTTTTATAATCGAATGGAAGAACCTATGAAGCTACAAACGGATCCAACTGTTTTATATGCTTTAGGTGGACATAAGGAACAGACATTGTTGGAGGATTTGGAGGTCGAATCGCCATATAATACGTATTATGTGGATGGACTTCCAATCGGGCCAATAGCCAACTTTGCTGAAAGTTCATTGGAAGCTGTAATTAATCCGGAGGAATCGGAAAATTTATATTTTCTTCATGATAGCGAAGGAAATATACACTATGCAGAAACACATGAAGAGCATCTGCAAAACAGAGAAAAATATATTGATTAAAAATTTATGGAAGTGTGAAAGCAATTTTACATTTCCCATTTTTTATCATTTGAAAATGGGGTTTTTTAATGGATGAAAAAATAGCGAATTATTTAAAGCATTCATTGCCCGCTAATAAAAATTGGGTGATGGATATAGAGCAGCAAGCCGAGAGAGATCATATTCCAATCATGGATTCAGTAAGCATAAATTTCATCATGCAATTAGTAAGAGTAAAGAAACCAAAAGGAATATTGGAAATTGGTACAGCGATAGGTTATTCTGCACTGCGAATGTTGGAGGCGTATCCAGATACAACTATAATTACAATCGAAAAAGACGAGCAACGATATCACCAGGCACTTGAAAATATAAATAAACAAAATAGAGAAGAAAATATAACGATTATTTTAGGGGATGCATTAGAAAAATTAAGTGATTTGGCAAGAGATAATTATACCTTTGATTTAATTTTTATCGATGCAGCTAAAGGTCAATATAAACGTTTTTTTGAGCTTGCAAGCCCTATGTTAAATAATAATGGCTTAATTCTTACAGATAACGTATTATTTAGAGGGCATGTAGCTGAACCGGACAATGCCCATCCACGACATAAAAGAATGGTTGAGAAAATCCGGCTTTATAATGATTGGCTGCTAAACCATTCAGAATACACAACTTCGATCGTACCGATTGGTGACGGGGTTGCCATTAGTCTAAAACATAGCTGAAAGGAGTACGCTCTCTCATGAAAAATAAACCAGTTGTTATTGGTGTAGCAGGTGGAAGTGGAAGTGGAAAAACATCCGTAACTCGTTCCATTTGTCAGCGTTTTTCAGATAAAACAATTCTTGTTATTGAACAAGATTATTATTACAAAGATCAAAGTCACTTGCCTTTTGAGGAAAGATTGAATACGAATTATGACCATCCATTAGCTTTTGATAATGATTTATTAATTAAGCACCTTCATCATTTAATGGATCATAAATCAATTGAAAAACCGGTATATGATTATAAAATTCATACACGTTCTGATGAAGTGATTTTAGTTGAACCCAAGGAAGTAATGATTGTTGAGGGGATACTAATTTTAGAAGATCCAAGATTGGTTGATTTAATGGATATAAAAGTATTTGTTGATACAGATGCAGATTTACGAATAATTCGCCGTTTGCTTAGAGATATACAAGAACGTGGAAGAACATTGGATTCAGTTATTGATCAATATATAAGCAATGTTAGACCATCCCACCTGCAATTCGTTGAACCAACAAAACGATATGCAGATATAATTATTCCAGAAGGTGGGCAAAATCATGTAGCAATCGATATTATGGCTACAAAAATAGAAACAATATTGTCGAAGAATCAGCTAAATTAAATATAAAAAAGTATTGAAAATTTAAATGAAGTCTGCCATAGTAATGTTTAGTATATTTTTTAATATATTTATACGAAGAGCATTGTAAAAGTAATAGCTCAATTCATATATGGGAAGATAAAAAAGGAGTGTTTTTTATAATGGCAATAGAGAAAAGTTATTACATGACGCAAGAGGGGAAAGAAAAATTAGAAGAGGAACTATATTATTTAAAAATGGAAAGACGACAAGAAGTCGTTGAACGTATAAAAGTAGCTCGAGATTTTGGTGATCTATCTGAGAACTCGGAATATGATGCCGCAAAAGACGAGCAGGCATTTGTAGAATCACGAATAGCTCAAGTTGAAAAAATGATTCGTAACGCAGTCATCATTGAAAATGATAATGATAATCCTGATATTGTCTCGATGGGTAAGTCTGTAACGTTCAAAGAATTACCTGATGGGGAAGAAGAAACATATACTATTGTTGGAAGTGCTGAAGCAGATCCGTTTGAAGGTAAAATATCGAATGATTCGCCCATGGCTAAAAGTCTTATTGGTCTGGCAATAGGTGCAGAGGTTTCTGTAGCTACTCCAGGTGGAGATATAGAAGTTAAAATTGTTAATGTAAAGTAAATGGAAAGGGTTTGTCAATCGACAAACCCTTTTTTGGTGATTGGTTGCACTAGCACTTAACAATGAGGAAAAAGAAATACGTTAGAGTTACGTTGTCTACAATAGCTATTGTGTCAAAATGATCAGTCTTTGAACTGGGACGAGTAACAGAAATCCCTCTTATAAAAAATAGCCAATCATTCCATTGTAAATTCCTGCTTATTTCTCTCGGATAGATGAAAATACTCATTTTCCACATTGTGAAGCTTCCAGGCTGATGCTGTTTCATCATAGAATACAGTTAACCCCTTGCTTGCTTTGTATTGCTGTTTGTCCAGGTCTCTTCCAAGCCAGTTTAAATTGCCATAAGCATGTCCCTCAGGCTCATGTAAGATGTAATGGGCTCTTAATGTAATTGTAAATCCCTTAAGGTCCTCATTATATTCTGGATAAGTTACTCTTGAATTGTCATATAGAGCTTTTACCAGCTTACCTTTGTATGGTGGGCTCCAGTCACCCGTGAACTCCATATGTTCATTTAATAGATCCTTCATATTATCCGTTACACCAGTTTCCAATATAGATGCATCTCTGGTTGTCAATGCTTCGTGATACAGGCCGATGCTTTCATTTAATTGCTCCATTAATGCTATTTGCTCATCACTCGTCAATACGTCGATTGCATCAAATTCTACTGTTTCAGATTCTATTGGTTGATCCTCACTTTTTACAGATCCCCACGGAAACTCCTTTTGGATATGGACTATAGTTGAGGAATCTGCAGGGAAAAGCCCAATCGGATTTTCACCTTCATTAATCGTTAGATCGGTTTGCTCACCATTGATGAATAATTGATAATCATCATGCATCGACCTGATGGAAACCTCTGTTAAAGGAAGTTCGATTTCATGTCTGTAGGTATCTTCTGCTAATTCAAATAGGTTTATTTCATCCGAAACATTTGTGCTTGTATAGTTGTTCTGATAGCTAGCATCAATAATATGGGTTCCAGGCATATACGGTCCAAAAGTCTCTTCATCATTTTCTTCTTCCGTTGTAGCTACTTTTTCCTCATTGATAGTTAAGTCAATTGCTTCATTTTCCGCAGCTAATTTTATATAAACTGGAATAATTTCTAGCTGATAATCATCGAATAGCAGCCACTTTTTACCGTTTTTTGTCAAATTTAGTGTTCCATAGTTCCCATTATTTTTGGCAGCAGTCCGATCTGTTTTGATTCTCTCAGCCTGATTGTTTAACTTATTGATCAGGTTTTCAAAACTTTTAGGGTTATTCTTTAGGAAATCTACCAGCTTTGAAGTACTGTCAATGTTTATCGATAATGATTCTTCTGATGAAGTCAACAAGCTACGTATTTGATCAGGATCATTATTTTTAACTGCCTCCTCAAATGATTGTACAATTTTTTCGGGTGTAAATTTACCTTTTCCAACAATATAAAACGTAATTGAGCCTGCCAGAAAAGCAATAATGGCTGCTGCCATAATAAAAGCTTTCTTCTTTGACTTTTTCGGACTGAACTTAGTCTTTTGTTCAGATAAATCGGCACCACATTCTGCACAAAACAGATTCTGTTCTTTATTTTCTTTCCCGCATTTTAAACATTTCATGAAATGCACCCCTTATAATGTCATCATTATAATCGTAACATAGGAACAAAATAAAAATATCCAACTAATAGACTGTTTAAAGCAATAGGTTTTGGGGTATTAATCATGTCTGTAATAAATGAATACGAGGTATTTAGATAGAGATAAATACTAATAATCTTACATAGAAGGTTGTATTTAGGATTGAAAAAAACTATGTAAATATCCATTTTTAGTTGCCAAATTGGTGAAATTCAGTCGATTATTAGGCATAAATGACTGAGTATATTGAATTATTTTCTTGTTATCCCGATTCATTTGTACTATTTCGCTCATTGGTTGATAAAACCAAAATGCATATTCCTATTGAGAAATTAATATCAAAATTGAAAAATAATGTAAATTCCATATAAATTTGATGAAAATACCCTAAAAGTTCGGTAATTATGCTTTAAATTGATAAATTCAATAGAAAAAACTCTTAATTAAAGGTAAATCACCAATTTGAAATAGGCATATATAACTGTTTTCTTCTTTTTCTCTTATCATTATGTGACAATTTTAGTAGTATTTATAAAAGATAGTAAAACAAATGGATGTAATTTATAAAGGTAAAGAAAAGGTGATAGTTTTGAACAAAGTTAAAATCGTTCTGTATACACTGGACAATGCCTATGCTGAATATTTTTCCAGTTACATAAGGAATCCGGAAAACGGAATGAAGTTCGCTGCAAAAATATATACAGATTCCGATAAGTTTCGTGAAAATATACGGAATCAGAAACAACATATATTGTTGACCGATATAAATATTCGTGAGGAGGAAACGAAAAACTTCGATAAAGTAATCAGATTGTCAGAAGATCAAGTCATTCCAATGGAAGAGGAAATAAGGCTATTTAAATATCAATCACTTAAAGAACTATTTTCTCAAGTACTGGCAATTTATTATGAAACGAATGGAAAACTAGCTGCAATAATAAACGGAAAGCATAAAGAAACGGTAATCAGTTTTTATAGTGGTAATGCAGGATCTGGAAAAACATTATTATCTTTATGTTTTGCGAAGTACCTGGCCGAGCAGGAGAAACGAACTTTTTACTTAAACTTGGAGCAAATCCATAGTACATATCTATTTTTTAAAGAGGATAAAGAATCATCTGTCGAAATATTTTATTATTTGAAGAACAACCCGGAAAAATTAATTTCAAAAATAGAATCATTAAAATCCCGTGACAGTTTAACGAATATCGATTATTTTTCATTACCTGTACTGCCGGAAGAAATGGAAAGTATTAGTGGTGATGAAGTTGAATTATTAATACAGGTATTAAAGGAAACCGGGGATTATGACTATATTATTATCGATCTCGATGCATCTATTCACGAACGTAATCATGCCTCACTGGCAGTAAGTGATGAAGTGTTCTGGGTTTTGGGATCAAATGAAAATAGTTTTGCGAAATCACAATATAAGCTAAAAAGCGATATATTCGATGCAAATATGGATAGAACTAAGCTACATTATGTCCTCAATAAAGTCGGATCAAATGTTTTTAATGGATTCAATTCTTACAATTTCAGTATTGAAACACATGTACCGTTTAATCCCGATTGGCTGGTTTTGGATGAACAAACTAAAGTACTTGAGGATACTGTAATTGGTGAGCAGCTTTATAGGCTGATTGAAACGAGTGAAGACATCTATACGGAGGTGTCATTAGTTGAAGGTTAGTAATCTGACAGAACAAAAACAAACAAAAGTTGATGAAGATGTATTACCGAAAAGTGAAGATGAGATTACGAAATTATTGATAGAAAAATTACGAGAAACGTTGGATTTCATGCATTCCACCACGAATGATGAACTGTTGGAAATGGTGGAGGGAACCGTTATTGAGTATGCGAAGGAGCATAAACTAACCTCACAAATGATTAAACGGATTGTTGATCGAATGTATCATGCATTTAGGGGGTTGGGAGTTCTTCAGCCGATACTCGATGATCAGACAATAACAGAAATTATGATCAATAATTATGAAGAAATTTTCATTGAGCGAGATGGTCAGGTATCAAATGCAAATGTGAAATTTGAAAATCAGCAGAAGCTTGAGGATACGATTCAAACAATCGTTTCAAAGGTCAATCGGGTAGTCAATGAATCAAGCCCAATAGTAGATGCGAGACTGGAAGATGGATCACGTGTTAACGTAGTGCTTCCACCAATTGCCTTAAAAGGACCTGCAATGACGATTCGTAAATTCCCAGAAAGACCATTGATGATAGAAGATCTAATTAAATTTGGAGCATTAGATGAAGAGGTTGCTTATTTTCTGCAGCAGCTCGTTGAAGCAAAATATAATATTTTCATTGGTGGAGGTACCGGTTCAGGGAAGACAACGTTTCTTAATGTCTTGTCTAATTTCATTCCCAATGACGAACGAATTATTTCCATTGAGGATTCAGCAGAGTTGCAAATCTCGATACCTAACCTTGTGAGTTTGGAAACTAGGAACAAAAACACGGAAGGTAAAGGTGAAGTCACCATTCGGGATTTGATAAAAACTTCCCTTCGTATGAGGCCATCTCGTATCATTGTTGGTGAGGTTCGTGGTGCCGAAGCACTTGACATGCTGCAAGCAATGAATACAGGTCATGATGGTTCCTTGTCCACTGGTCACGCCAACTCAATCAATGATATGCTAAGTCGGCTGGAAACGATGGTTCTAAGTGGTGCAGAGTTACCAATCGATGTTATCCGTAAACAAATCAGTTCAGCAATTGATATTATGGTTCATTTAACTAGATTCCGGGATCATTCAAGAAGAGTTGTTCAGATCTCTGAAGTCCGTGGGATGAAAAACGGTGAAATCATTACCACACCACTTTATGAATTTGAAGAGGAAGGTGTTGATTACCGTGGAAAAATAATCGGTAAACTGAAAAAAACAGATAATGTCTTGCATGATACCAATAAGTTAAAGCTTGCAGGGAAGAATGATGTACTTGAAAAGTTTGCTAATAAGTAATCGAAAGTTGGTTGGCTATGAATACGGAACAAATAATCAGCTCCATCGTCATCGTTATTTTAGTTGGTATTCTTATTACCAGACGTGTGATAAAAGCAAGGCAAGAGAAACAGCTAGAAAAAGATTTGGAGAAAAAAGAAGGAGAGCGTAGAGAAAGAAGCATCCAGGCAATCAGGAAACGTACGATTGGCGGAGAAACATTAATTGATTATGCCGTATATGAAATGACTTTTGCGGAAAAGGTGAAATACTCACTGCTTGCAGCTGCTGTTATCTTCGCAATTGCTTATCTCTTTTATGATAATTATATTATTTCCACTATTGCAGCATGTTTTGGTGTAATCTATCCAAGATTTAAAAAGAAAGCTTTAAGAGATAAACGCAAAGATGAATTAACGCTGCAATTTAAAGAAGCAATATCATCGCTTGCATCATCTTTGGCAGCAGGCCAATCGATAGAAAATGCATTTCGTGAGGTATTAAAGGATTTAAAGCTGCTTTACCCGGATGATGAAACCTACATTATCAAAGAATTTAAATTAATCAATCGCCGGATTGAGAACGGTGAAATTATTGAACGGGCGATCGATGATTTTGCAAAACGTTCGGATATTGATGATATAAGGAACTTCTCTGATGTTTTTATTACATGTAAACGGACCGGGGGGGATCTGGTTGAGGTAATCAAACGTACTGCTGACGTCATTACAGATAAAATTGAAATCCAGCAGGACATAAGAGTATTGGTTTCTCAGAAAAAGTTTGAGTCAAAAATTATGGCTGTTGCCCCATTAGGCATAACATTATTTTTAAAACTGTCATCACCGGATTTTGTTGCTCCACTGTTTAAATTTGGAACGGCTGGTCCAGTAGTAATGACAGTCGTGTTAATCTGTGTTGTCTGCAGTTTGTTGATCAGCCAGAAGATAATGGACATTGAGATTTAGTTGTTAGCAAGTGAAAGGGGCTGCGCTATGACAGTGAAAATAATAGTTGCAATAATATTGGTTACTACATTGCTTATTTCCATAAAAAATAAAAAAGTATATGAGCAATTTATTGCAAAATATAAAGATGATATTACATTACCTATTGTTGCTCCATTTGCATTTGCTGTTATTGATAAATTGAATTTATACAAGCGGATGCCTAAATTAATAAACTCAATTCATCAAAAAATGATTATATTGCGAGGGAGCAAATTATCTGGAGATTATACCAAAATTTATTTGGCGAAAATTATTACCCTAATGGTTGTTTTTTCCTTCTTTACATTTGTTCTTGTGGAAGCCAGTGATGGTGGTAACACGAATTTAATATATGGTTTTATTTTGCTGATTGTTGTAAGTGTTTTTCTGGTTAAAGATTTGGATAAAAAAGTGAAACAAAGGAAAGAAGCCATCATCATAGAGTTGCCTGAATTTGTAAATAAAATAATACTTCTTGTTAACGCTGGAGAAACCGTACAGGGAGCAATTAAAAAAAGTGTTGAACAAAATAAACATAACATATATGACTCACCACTATATTTTGAATTAAATGAAGCTGTAAACAAAATGTCAGCAAACACTTCTTTTCAGGAAGTAATGAAGGATCTGAATTATCGCTGTGGTATACAGGAAGTTTCTGTGTTTACAACAACAGTAATGATGAATTACCGAAAAGGTGGGGCATTGCTTGTTCAATCTTTAAATGAATTATCCGTATCTTTATGGGACAAAAGAAAAACGGTTACAAGGATAAAAGGTGAGGAAGCATCTTCAAAGCTTGTATTTCCAATCATCTTTATATTCGGAGCAGTTCTTCTTATTGTAATATATCCTGCATTAGCAGTATTTTAAAACAAAAATAAATAAGGGAGAGATTTAGCGTGAATCAAGTAAAGACATTTTTTAAAAACTTTTGGGATGACGAGGAAGGTCTGGAAACAATAGAGGTTCTGCTAATTTTATCAGTACTAATTGCCATTGCAATTTTGTTCAAAGGTAAAATAACTGAATGGGTTAATAAATTATTTGAAGATATTGACGGTGAAATACTGGGCGGTTAATCTCTAAGGGGGAGTGGATATGAAACCCTTCATAAAAGACCAAAGAGGTAGCTTTACTGTTGAGGCTACCATTGTATTTCCTGCATTGTTGTTATTTGTTCTTGCAGGTGTTTTCTTTTGCATTGTCATTTTTCAATTGGGAACAGCAAATTACATGGCGCAAAAAGCTTTATCCAAGGTTGCCTATACGTGGAATAATACATATAAGGATTTGACTACAGGTGAATTTGGGGAAACGTAATTGAAGGTGAATTAGAACCAGGAGGATCCGTAACAGGAAACTATGTATTTGATACTAATAAAGCTGATGACTATCATTTTGCAGTTGGAACAACGTGGGATAACATTACAACAAGAGCTGAGTGGGAATTAAGTAAGGATGAAATAAAATAAATGAATGAAATATAATGAATTAATAATGCTCGGAATTTAAAATGATAGTTAAATTAAGGGAGAAATGTATATGAAACCCTTTATGAAAGATGAGCGGGGCAGTTTTACGATAGAAGCCACTCTAGTATTCCCCGCTTTCTTATTTTTAATGCTTGCAATAGTATTTTTTTGCATTGTCATATTTCAATTAGGTACAGCAAGTTACGTGGCCCATAAGGCATCTACTCAAGTAGCATATACTTGGAATAATTCCTATAAAGATTTAAGTACAGGGGAATTTGATAGCATAAATTATGCTGGCGTTGGCGGAGATCCATTATATTGGAGAATTACCGACAATGGCCTTTTAGATATTTTTGGATTGGATGGTTTTTTTGAAGCAGAAGGTAATTTGAAAAACGAAAAAAGAAAAAATGCAATGAACGAATATAATGGTGCTATTACAATTGATGTAAACTATACAAACAATATAATATATAGTGAAGTAGTGGTGACAGCAGAACCCAGTTTATTTATGCCCAGTATTATAAAAAATGGTATAGGTATCAGTGATTCGGAGTTATCAATGACTTCTACACGTGTTGTAACTGACACACCGGAATTAATTAGGAATTTCAACTTTGCCAAATATATATGGGTAGAATCTGGTATGGGAGATGCGATTGATGGGATCAAAGAATCGATTAGCAATTTTTTTAGTATATAGTGAGGAGGATAAGGAATGAAATTACGCCAATTTAAATTAATGACAATAATAATTATAATACTTATTTTTATTGTTGGCTGTTCTAATAATGAAAGTTCAGAGGAAAATCAAACTGACAATAATGATTCCAATGAAGTAGATACAAATGATAATGGGGATTCAGAGGATCCTGCAGAAGGTGAAAATGAAAGCGATGGAGAGGAAGAAAAGGACCCAAACATTCCAACTGAACATCAACTGGGTTTGAGTATAGATGAGTCTGGAGTAGTTGAAAGTGAAATAGGAAAATACAGACTAACAATTAATGAAATACGAATGGAAGAAGAATTAGGGGATCTCATTAAATTAGGTGATGTATTTATTATTACGAACTTTACAATTGAAAATATTGATGATAAACCCATTGATCTGGCAAATATTTTTACACCAGTTTTATCAGTAGCGCAAGAGGATAACCCCCTACCTCCTGAAAAGCAGGAAAATTTAGAGGGAATCAATGAAATTACCTTGGTAGAAGGTGAATTAGCACCCGGAGAGACCACAGAGGGTGACTTTGTTTTTGATATAGAACAATCTGAAGGATATATTCTATCATTCGGTAAAGCCACAAGCCAGATAACTACCCGTGCCGAATGGGAATTTAGTGCAGATGAAATTAATTAATCATATTAAAAAAACTATTTTCAGATAAAAATGAATAGGATCATATTGTTTGTAATTGGGGGTGAAGTCATGAAGAAGTTTTTTATCAAGGATGGTGGTTCGGTTTCTATTTTTGCCATTATTATCATTTTGCCAATCTTTCTTCTTAATGCATTGTTTATTGATACATTAAGAATAGTTTCTGCAGAGAGACAAATTGAAAATGCGATGGATGCAGCACTTCGCTCCACAATGGCACAATTTAATGAGAAGTTGGCCAGTGTAGGATTATTCAGTTATGCCGGAGACGAAAATAGTGCAAGACAAGACTTTAACGAATATATTGATAAGCAATTCTATGAAGAAGATGAACTCAATGGTATATTAAACCTTTCAAATCCCAGTATAAATACTAAATCTATAACGTTTGATAATTCAAGAAATTTAGTTGATTTAGATGTGTTTGAGCATCAAATATTGGAAAGCATGAAATATCAAGCTCCTGCACAATTAGGCCAGGAATTGTTTGCTCTACTAAATTCAAATTTAAAAGATTTCAGTAAAAACGATGCAGATAAGATAGAAAATATTGCTGAAACATATGAAGAAATCTTTGAACTTGTAAAAAAGCGAAATGAAAAAATTGAAAAGGCAAAAGAGGATATAGATAAGTATATTAAATTAATAGAAGACTTGGAACAAATGATTGGTCCCTCACCACCATTTAATATGAAAATACCTGAAACCATTCAAGGAATGGAAGGATTAGTTTTCTACAATGCTCGTTATCACAAACTAATAGATAAGTATGAAAATGATGATGAAAATAGTTCGGAAGGAGAGGGAGAAGAAGCGACAGAAGAAGAGCCTGAGCAAGCCGAAGAAGAGCAACAGGAAATAGAAAATTATGAGGATCAATTAAATAAGTTGAAAACAAATCATCAAAGATTATTTACAAACTTTAGTGGATCTAAGTCAAATATTTTCATCCCGTTGTTTGGTTTAATGGGTTCATCTGAACAACCAGCAGCAATGAGTGCAAAATATTATAATGATGAAATAAAAGAACTGGTCGATTCACTGGAATTTGAAGGGATTGAAGTGAATGAAGAATCCCAGGAGGAGATTGACCAATTATTAAAAATGCCGTTAGAAGAAGAATTTTTTACTGAAATTGAAAGCAGTATTGAATATTTGGATGAACAATTTGATTCAAGTAGATCAATGTCTATGGGAGATGCTCTAAACAGTGGTTCCTACTCTGAATTTAGGGTGGTTCAGCTGGTAAAAGGGTTCCACATGATCATAGAGGAAAATGAAATCCCTGCAACAGCAATAAAAAATGAATTAAAAAACAAAGAAAATAGTATGAAAGATAATTATGTAGAATCGTTAGAAGAACCTTTAGCTGATTTTACTGAATCCAATGAATTGATTAATGATGAAGAATTTCAGGAGCAGGAAAGTCAATCAGATGAGGGATTTGAAACTTTATGGAGTATTTTTACTGGAATTGAGAACCTGGCAAATGATCAGGACAACTATGATAAGTTAAACGACATAGTCACACAATACGATGCGGTAGGTGAGAATACATTTCGTGAAAATATAGGCAAATCAGATTTCATTACAGAAGCCTTTGATAGATTTGGTCAATTTATTGATTTTGTACAGGGATTTCCGAATGAATTTCGAAATGAAATATATGTTAATGAATATATCCTTGCAAATTATGGTACGAAAGAGCCATATGAGCTTTCACCAGATGCAGGATCTTTCTTATATGACACGAAACAGGCACAATACATCGTATATGGTAGTCATACTGCAGGAGTAAACTATCTTTTATTTATTAAAGATATTGCATTGGTTTTATTTGTAGTATATCTATTAGAAAATATACTGTTTAAAGCAGGGTTTGCTGGTCCAATTGGTTTCTTGAGGGCAGTTGTTTTTGCATTCGCTGACACTGCTGAAGATATTACCAAATTAACGATTAAAAAAAATGGCAAGTATCAGCTTGATTGGAAACCTTTTAATATGCAAGGAAAAATTGAAATGACTATGCCGTTATTTTTAAGGTTATTTATGATGATGAAATCAACTGGAGAAGATTATAATAACGATAAGAGAAGAAGGCTGCAAGCCACTATAACAAAGGATACTGAGGTAAAACTGGATAGTACCCCATCTTATCTGGAAGGCGAAGTTACCGGTGAAATTAAACTCTGGTTTATTCCTGGACTGACAGAATTTTTGCCTTTAGATTCGGGTGATTTATCGGGAAGTACATACACGATAAATAAGAAAAAAGTATATTCATATTAACGAGGAGGAATACAGATGAAGAAGATATTAATCCTATTACTGGCTGGTATCTTTATGGCCAGTTGCAGTGACAATGGTGAAAACAATACAGACTCGCAGGAGAAAGAAACAGAAGAGGAAACGGAGTCTGAAAATACTGAAGGAAATACGGAAGAATCTGAAGAAAGTAAAAGTATTTATCAAATTGGAGAGACAGCACAAACTACGAGCAGCTCATTTGGATTTCCTTATGAAATCACTGTGAATAGCTTTGAATTGACTACCGAGGACTATGAAGGAAACTCTTTAGAAGATTATAACTATAATCCCGAAGAAAATGGAAGATTTGCTATTGTAAATGTAACCATAAAGAATACGTCGAAAGATCCGTTTGTACCCAATGATAAAATTTCTGCACAAATAATATCAGAATCTAGTTCAAGTGAATCTTCATATGATATGTTTTTCACTAAAAGAGATGAAGAGCTAGCCCCTGGTGAAGAGATAACAGGTGATTTAGTGTATGTTAGTAGTTACTTTCTGGACGATGAATTCTTATACCTAACTTATGAAGCGAAAGCAATGGAAGAAGAAATTCAATTTGAATTACCTGTTACAGAATAAAGATAAACCAAAGCTAATTATGCTACTCCCTGAGTTCGATAATCAATCAATACCTCAATACTTACCCATCTCAGGGAATAGCATGGGTGAGTATATTTCTTATTCTACTTTCTATGGTAGGAGGATTGTGAGATTGAATGAATAAATTAATATCCAAAATAAGAAAAGAAGATGGCAGTATTACAGTTGAGGCAGCGTTCTTAATTCCGATAGTATTGACATTTATCCTGTTTTTAACGACATTGGTTAAAATATCTATTGCTGAAATGGCTCTGCAGGAAGCTGTTAGTGATACAGCTCAAACAGTAGCACATTATACATTTCTTTCCATGGTTGCAGAAAAGAAAATACAAGAAACAACAGATGGTTTTGTGGATGGGGTTACAGATAAAGCTGGTGAAGCTCTGGGAAACAGTGATATTGCAAAAGGATTACTCAGTGAAATTGGTGTTGCTGGGAAAGAGCTAATACCAACTTCAGGAGAGTTAATAGAAGGTCACATTGCCAAGGATTTATATCAAAATGTAGTTATAGACAAATACAAGAACAGGGTAGGTAATTCAGTTTTTTTTAATGCTGACAATATAACTATCGTTGATTATTCTTACCCTAATACAAGAGATGATTCTGATGTAGTAGTGGGGGCTAAGAATGAACTGAGCATCATACTCCCATTTATTGAAAGAACTGTAACTATAAAAAAAGTTGCGGTTGAACGTGCCTGGACCGGGAAGTGAGGGGGGATCAGATGGCTGGTCATTTTATAATTTTGATTATTTTTTTAATCGCTGTATGCTACTATGATGCATTCCAACACCGTATTCCGAATTGGTTGAATGCAAGTGGTGTACTAGTAGGAATAATATATCATCTTGTTGTATCTCAAATAGATGGCTTTTTGTATGCTTCTTTTGGCGCAATAACAGGTGGGGTCATACTTTTACTATTATATATATTTAAGGCCATTGGTGCTGGTGATGTTAAGTTATTTGCAGCAATCGGTGCAATTACTGGCTTATTATTTACTCTTTATTCAATTATGTATTCTATTATTTTTGCGGGTGTAATTGGAATTATTGTTTTGCTTTTTACAAAAACATTTTTTATAAATATGACATTAGCACTCCTACATATTAAAGAAACCGTGCAGAAAAGATCATTAACTCCATTGGATGAGTTTAAAAATAATATTTCAAATCGATTTCCATTTATATATGCTGTAATACCAGGGGTTGCTACTGCTTTTTACTATATCCATTTAGCTTAAACAGACTAACCCACTGGACGAATCTTTTTAGGTTTTTCGATTCGATTGGAAGAAAACAATAGTGATAATGATTAACAGGAGCGATATGCATATGAAAAAGATATTAATTATTTTTCTGATAGGATTATTACTGGCAGCATGTAGTGATGAAAAAGGAAATAGTGATAGCGATGTAGAAGAAAATAATCAAACAACTACTGATACTTCCACTGATAATGATGAAGTTTCAGAAGATAAGAAAGTATATCAAATTGGTGAAACAGCGGTAATTACTAGTGATATCTATGAATTTGATTATGAGGTAACTGTTAACGACTTTCAGTTAACAAAGGAAATTGATGGGACGGCCATTGGTGATTATCTCTCTGGGGCAAAAGAAGAAGATAGATTTGCAGTTATTGATATTATTATTAAAAATATTAGTGATGAGGCTTACGTACCAAATGAAATGTTCTCAGCAAACTTTGCTGGCAGCGAAGATTTAAGCGGTCATACTTCCATCGATGAATTTTTTACTGAAGGGGATGAAGAACTAGTGCCAGGTGAGGAATTAACTGGACATTTGGTATATACAACTAGAGTAAGTTATGCGGATATATTCTTATTAAAATATGAAATTCAATCCGACGAAGAAACCCACTTCGAATTACCTAACCCCGAAAGTTAATGGGATAAAACGTTAACTATTGATATACCAAGTGTAATTACTGATTATTATGTTTTTAAGCGAGGAGGAATAAAATTGTCTAATCCACTGGATGAATATTATATAAGCTATACTGAATCAAACGGGGTTTATATGAAACTGAAAAAAACAAGTGAAACAGGGTTTAAGTATAAGGATTTTCAGGAACTTCAGCTGAAAATGATCCAATCCAATAATATACCTCGACTTTTACCAATAAGTTTTGAGGAAGTGAATGATCAAATAACAGTATTTTATAAAATGGAAGGATTGCGCAGATTACGTCCCTTTGCAAAAGAACGCCCACTGACAATGCAGGAATATTATTCGTTATTTATTAATATCATTCAGGCATTGCAGGATTCCAATAATAACATGCTTAGTGATCATCGATTCATTCTTCATGAGGATTTTATCTTTATTGGAAATGGCTATCATCAGGTCTATTTAACCTACTTGCCTTTAAAAGAAGTAGACAACAATAATACCGTATATGAAAGCCTTAAAAAGCTATTGCTGAATATGGCTAGTGAGGTTCAAGGATTGAAAGGGGTTCAATTCAAAATGATTCTGAGCTATATTAAGGATCCGGGGTTCAGTCTTCAAGGAATAAAACAGCTGCTTAGCCGTTTGCAGAAAAGCAGTCGACAGAACACAGAAGAAGATTCAGATAGGCAAATTGAAGTTGATAATAAAAAGGAAGATATGATAAAAATTAAAAAAACACGTAAGCTTCCACCTTTGAGCAGTAAATATAAAATTTACTCTGCACTTATTGGTGTGCTCTTACTTGCAATGGCTTGGAAATTATATGAAGTTTCTACAAATACGGCAATGCTTACTGTTTCAAGTATTTTGTCCATTGTAATAATTGCTGGGGTTTATGTATATTGGTTTGTTTGGCGCCCTGGTGTTGAACCTACCATTACAGAAAAAGAGGTAAAAGTGAAGAAAAAGCCAATGAAGCAGGTCCAGTCAAAACAAGTGAATAAAAATAATGAGAAACCTGAAGAAATGGAACTTCAGCCATTCATACAGGAGGATTATCAACAGATTGAAGAAGAAATTCGTTTTGCAGATGCTGAAAGTGCAGCTGCTATGAACAGTGTTTATCCCGAAACAACAGGTACAGATAGTTTTGGAAGTCAGCTGAATGATCAGACAATGCTGCTCGATGAGAATGAAATGCTTCCGAAAAACAATGGGAAGAAAATCAGTAACTATCTAGTTATTGACCGGGACGGTGCAGAAGAGAAAATACAACTGGATACAGATAATTTTATTATCGGTCGTGCAGATAAAGAAACTAATTTTGTTGAAAAAGGTGTAGGGATATCTAGATTGCATGTTGAATTCATTAAACTGTCCGATACCTATGGAATAAAGGATTTAGGTGCTAAAAATGGAACCTATGTTAACAATGATAAAATCATTCCATATAAAATCCATGAACTATCAGATGGGGATACGATTCAAATCGGAAAAACGATTTACACATATAAGGTGTCATAATGAGTAATACGACTAAAAATGAACATACCCAAATAGGAAAGTTCACAATAAAACCTTCCTCTAAAAAAGCAAATGAGGATTCTCTTGCACATTCAACAAAAACCTTGAATTCAGATCAGGCTGTTCATATCTTTATCATTGCTGACGGGATGGGTGGCCATTCCATGGGTGATGCTGCAAGCTATTTTGCAGTGAACTATTTACTTAAATGGTGGAAAAGCAACGTATGGATGAATGAAAAATCAAAAGAATTCTTAAAGGAGTGTCAGGAAGGGCTTATCGATATATTTCATGAAATTAACCAAACACTGATTGAAATAGGGAGACGTGAGAAGAAGGAAATAGGAACAACATTAAGTGTTCTTATCCTAGTGGGCAATGAATATTTCATCTGCCACATTGGTGATACAAGGATCTATCGTTATCGGGAGCAGGTACTCACATTGGAAGAACCTAATGATGATACGATTGATTTGAATGAGGAGAAATCATTTCTCCAGCTGACTGTTGATCACTCGTTTGCATCCATGCAGGTTGAAAATGGTGTAATGACTGCAGAGGAAGCAAGATCTCATGATAAGGCTCATTACCTGACACAATGTGTAGGAGTAAAGGGAGATATAGAACCATATACCGCTTCAGGTAAATTCACAACGGCTGATTACTTTTTATTATGTACAGATGGTCTTTATAAGCTGTTTACCGAAGATGAGTTAAAAAAACAATGGATGATGAAACTAGAAGAAAAGGGGTCTGTGCAGGAAGTCAGCGATCACTTTTATAACCTTGTAAAAACCGAAAGCTTTCATGATGATGTATCAATACTCACTGTTAATGTCACTGGAAGAACTGGGGAATAAAAATGTTTCAGAAGCTTGAGGTTATTAATAACAAATATAAAATAGTGGATTATTTATCTGAGGGTGGTACATCACTTCTATACGAGGTGGAAGTGAGCGGTGGAAAGCAGGCCATTTTAAAGGTTGTAAAAAGTGCGAGTACATTATTTAATAACCAGATTGATAATGAGGCAAAGATTCTTGCAGCAGTTAATCATGATCAACTCCCTAAGCTATTTGATAAATTTACCATAAATAAACATTATAAAGCAATTGTAATAGAAAAAATAGAAGCAGTGAGTCTATCTGATTTAATAGAAAAAGAAAATAGGACATTCACTTGGCAGGAAATAGTGGATATAGCTAAACAGATAACCAAAATCATTGAGGTATTTCATAACAATATTCCTTCCATTGTAATAAGAGATATTAAACCATCGAATATATTGTTATCGACTAATAATGATGTATATCTGATTGATTTTGGAGTAGCTGTCACACTAAAGGATACGGGAAATATTACAGCACTTGGAACAATCGGCTATGCAGCTCCGGAACAGTTTGAAAACGGAACAGTCGATCTCCGTTCAGATTTTTTCTCACTGGGTGCCGTATTATTTTATATGACTAGCAATGGTCTAAATATTTATACAAATAATGATGCTTCATTGCTGAAGGAAGTCATTCCTTCAGCTTTTGCAGAAGTCATTATAAAATTGACGCAAACAGACCCGGATAGAAGGTATAACAATATTGATGAGCTGGTATGTGCTTTGTCAAATGTAAAACTCAATATTAAAGAACGATTTCAAAAATTATTACATTCCAATAAATAGATCAAATTTTCGGAGGTGATTATGATGGAAGGACATTTTGCATTAAGGCATGGAACTATTAAAGAGAATGATGATGTAATCATATATGAAATCCCTAAAGTACAAACCGACATAGTCGAAACAGAACAGCTTGATGAGTTGAATAAACAGGATTCCTACTTTTTTGATTTCAAGCGCTATATTGTTGATGAGAAATATGTGCGTATTTATTATAAAAAGGAGCAGAATTACAAATCTTTAAACAACCTTCCGCTGACAAAGGATGAACTAAAGCAGATAATCGCTAATAATCTATTAATCGTTGAAAAATTAATTGGCACACAATATACAACACTTGTTCATCCCGACAACATATATGTTAATGAACACGGTAGCGTTAAATTTGCTCATAGAGGCATTCGTTCCGTATTACCGACAGAGGAACTGACTTCATCCCAGCTGGTTAAGGAATTGAAGCCGCTTCTTGTATCGCTATTTATAACATCTAATTTTGCTGCATCGGGAAAAGAGGATAGAAAAAAAGCTAAAGAATCATTTATTAAAAAGATAAATTCAGCTACAACAATAAATCAATTAAGGGAAATCATAAATACTCCTAATTTGTTCCAACGTAAAACGTATATCTCAGATAAACAAAAAACTGAACAAAAAGAAAATGCTAAAAATAAATTTCTGCTTCCTGCTGGTTTTTTGATCGGAATAGCACTTGGAATGATATTACTTTATGCAATAAAGATTGTCCCATTCACTCAAGAAACTACAGCTGCGGCAGAGCAGCAAAATGAAAAACAAGAGATTTTAACAAAGGAAAACAAAGAGTTGCAATCCCTGCTTGATGATAACCGTAAAATAATGAATGCATATCGAGCTGCAGTTACCGGGGAAACAGAAGAAGCTATTTCTATCTTTGAAGGTGTGAGCACCCTGGATGAAAGTACTGAACAAACTCTAATAGAGCAATATATTAAATTAAATACGTTTGAAAGCTTAACAAAGGCAGCCCAAATGAGTGAAGCCTATCATGGACAAGTTGTCGAGGGTTTAAGAGGAATTAACAATGAAAAAGCGCAGCAAGCAATTCTGCAAATCAAATCAAATGATCCAGTGGTTAAAATGGAGCAGGCGTGGATTAATGGAGAATATGAAAATGTAATAGAGTTGTCTACAGAGATCGAAGAAAATAATCGGGCAACGTTTCTTGCAGCCAAGAGCTATATTGAATTGGATGATCATGAAGCAGCAATGAAGTTAGGGGAAGAACTTGAAAATAAAGATATTCAAATTGCAAGTCTGGAATTACAAAAAGATAAAATAAATGCCAATAAAGAAATGGAAGATGATGAAAAAGAAGATGCTGTAGAAAAATTAGATAAACAAATTAAGGAACTAAAAGAGTAAAAATCAGTCGATATTCATCCGAACTTTTTTATTTTTTATACGTAGTGATTTTATTACGGGTACATGTAGTGATCACTTCATCTGGGCTAGACCGGATGAAGCGGCTAAGAAAACAATATGGAAAAGAATACAAAAATGTGCTTATATAATACTAATTTAGTAACTATAAGGCATATTTTTTTTGAAGTCCTTTTTCTATACTATAAAGCTTTTCTCCAGGATAATTTAAGTGAATAAAGTTTACGTTTCAATGTACTGGGACAGAATTAAGGCTAATTATCAGTGTTGATAAGGGGAAAACCCAATGGATGGAAGTAACATTTACTAGCAGAAGTTAAACAGATTATTGCATACTGTAACACATCTAAAATATAAATATATATCAATACTATGATAATATAATGAGGTAAGCATAGGGAGGGAAAATTGTATGAACGATCATGGCAAAAATTCACGCTTGGACAAGTTTGAAAAACGCAGAAAAAACACAAAAAGCATTTCAATTTTGCTTATAATTGGTGGTATTCTGATCATTGTATTACTGGGAATCTGGTTATTTGGCGGGGGAGATGATGAAGAAAAAACAGAACAGCCAGACAGTGCCTCTGAAGATATTGTAATAAATGATGACAATAAAAATGATGATGCAAATGAGGATTCTAATTCAAATGAGAAAAGGTCCGATTCTGAGAATATAGGGGGATCATCAGCTGAAACAGAAGAAGGTTCCAATGATGACCAAAATTCGGATGAGAAAAACAATCAGGATCATAATGAGGATATAGAAACAGAAGAGGTAGAATCATCAGATGGTAATGTGTCAAGAGCGTATACAGGGAACTGGGGACCAGTGGGCACAGAACAAGAAGGGCCGCATACGACGACCTATGATGAAGGTACTGCAGACCGGAAAGAATTGAAACAAACAGTAAGTCTAGCAACTGGTTTAGCCGAAAATGATATAATTGAATGGTGGTACGAAAATGGTGGAGAGCAAAAAGTAATTGCAACTGTTTCCAATAATGCACAAACAGAAATCTACCGTGTTTATTTATCTTGGATTGATAACAAAGGTTGGCAACCAACAAAAGTAGAAGAATTAATTGAGAATGACAGAAAGAACCGATAAGGTATTCAGAATGGAGGCATAGGCATGACAATTGGCATCATTGGAGCAATGGATGAAGAAGTGGCATTATTACAGGAAAATATAACAAAAAAAGAAGAAATAACTGTAGCGAACTGCTGGTTTGTTAAAGGAAAGCTTCATGAAAAAGATATTGTATTATTAAAATCGGGAATTGGCAAAGTAAATGCGGCTATGGCAACAACGGTCATGCATGAAAGATTTAACCCAACACAAGTGATTAATACAGGATCTGCTGGTGGCTTCTCGAAAAATCTGGAAATTGGGGATATTGTTATATCCTCTCAGATTGTTCACCATGATGTAGATGTTACAGCATTTGATTATGCTTATGGACAAGTGCCTGGTATGCCGGCAATGTATCCAGCTGATAAAGATTTAATTTTAAAAGCAACTAATGCAGTAAAAAAATTACCAATCAATTGTGAAGAAGGATTGATTGCTACAGGTGATTCATTTATGGAAGATCCAGAGCGTACAGCATTCGTTCAGGATAAATTTCCTGCAATGATTGCTGCAGATATGGAAGCTGCTGCGATCGCTCAGGTTTGTTTTCAATATAATAAACCATTTGTAGTTATCCGTGCGTTATCTGATATTGCAGGAAAAAAATCTTCCATTTCATTTGATGAATTTTTAGAAAAGGCCGCTAAGCATGCAGCACAGTTAATTATGCAGGTAATTAAAGAAATATAATGTTTTTTACACTCCATTTCCATCACTTTGGATAAAAACTCAGGAAGAGGAAGGGGAGTGTAGCTTTAGCAATATAATTTATAGAATGAGCGTTTATGTGTAAACCACATATACGCTCCTTTTAGTTTCCTTTTCTCTCTTTCCGATAGTATTCGTGAAATACCTTCATTAAAGCTCTTTTTTCTATTCGTGATACATAACTTCTGGAAATATTTAATTTTTTGGCAATTTCCCGCTGCGTCATTTCGTTATAATTATTTAAGCCATAACGATACACAATCACTTCACGTTCTCGGTTATCAAGTATCGAAAAATAATCCTGCATTTTTGCTATTTCCATATTCAGTTGAATGTATTCAATAATATTTTCATTTTCGGCTTCCAGTATATCGATTAAACTAATCTCATTACCTTCCTTATCCTGACCAATTGGATCGTGCAGGGAAACATCTTTTTTTATCTTTTTTAGAGCTCGTAAATGCATCAATATTTCATTTTCAATACAGCGGGCAGCATAGGTTGCAAGCTTTGTCCCTTTATCAACAGAAAAGCTCTCCACACCTTTTATTAAGCCAATCGTGCCGATGGATATTAAGTCCTCTACATCTTCCCCGGTATTTTCGAATTTTTTAACGATATGTGCCACTAATCGTAAGTTATGTTCGATCAGCTTATTTCTGGCTTCTTCACTTCCGTTTTGCATTTCTCTAATGTATTTTGCTTCTTCATCTGATGGTAACGGCTGAGGGAAGGCATGATTTTTAACATAAGAAACAAAAAATAGGGCTTCTTTAATTAGAAGTCCAAGTACTGTTAAAATTCCGGACAAGTAAATACACCTCCTCTGAATGCTGCAATAGGCTTTTGCCTATATAACATCATTATGAGGGATTTGCCGGTTTCGTGTCTGTCCGAGTGAAGATATATAAAAAAAGGATGTCCCAATCTGATTGAAACATCCATCAATAACTTTGCTACTTTGATTTATTTGTATAATGTTCTTTAAGTGCTTCTTCATATTCGTCATTTCTATTTTTAAGGTATGGTTTGATCCCATTGCTATGAGCAGCTCTCGATATCATATGTGAAGATACCGGTGCAGTTAAAAGAATGAACACAATGGCTAATAATAATTTTCCACTTATTATGGAATGCGCTGAAAATAGATATACAAATGCTCCAATTAATATACATGCAATCCCAAGGGTAGATCCCTTAGTTGCTGCATGCAGTCTTGTATAGACATCCGGAAAACGAACAATGCCTATAGACGTAGATAGAATGAAAAATGTACCCACTAGTAAAAAGAGTATAATAATAATATTGATGATAATCTCAATCCAAGTCTCTATCAATTATAACACCCTTTTCCAGATATTTTGCAATTGCAAGTGTTCCAAGGAATCCTAATATCCCGATTAACAAAACGATGTCAGTCAATTTAGTAGTCGCCAGGAAAATAGTTAAGATTCCAGCAATTCCCATTAAATTAATACCTATCGTATCCAGTGCAACCGCACGATCTGGCTGCGTTGGTCCTTTGATGATTTGATACAGCAATAAGATAAGTGATATCGAAATACCGATAAAGCAGATAATTATTGTGGTAGCAAGAATATTTTCTGTGATTGCTAGGAAATCTGTCATCTTGTAACCTCCAAAATAGCTTTTTCAAATGTATTTTTAATCGAGTAAATAAATTCCTCTATATTATCAATGTGCATGGCATGGATGAATAACTTGGAATTATCATTGGAAACAGCTACGGATAATGTACCAGGCGTTAAAGAAATAAGATTTGCCAAGAGTGTTATTTCCCAATTGCTTTTAACCTCAATTGGTAGTGCAAATATACCTGGCTCAACATTAGGCTTAGGTGTGTAAACAACCTTCACAATATCGATATTGGAATAAAGTAATTCTTTAATAAATAGTATTATTAAGCTAAATATCTTTATCAATCGTCGTAAATAAAAAGTACCTGGAATAAATCTGTTTAACAGGAGGAGTAAGAGTATCCCCAGTATGTATCCACCAATAAAACTTGCGGCAGAATAAGATTCACTCAAAAACATCCACATAATTGCAATAATTAAGTTGATAACGATCTGAAAGGCCATAGTCGATTACTCCTTTAATACAGAATCAATATAAATTTCTGGATCTAATAAATAGACTGCAATGGAATCTGCTATAGGGTAAAAGTATTCGGCTCCAATCCCTAAAATTACAGATAAAGAAAGTAAAAATGCGATCGGTGCAATTAACCCTTTTGTCGATTTCTTTTTAACATCCACTATGGTATCTTTTTCTCCCCAAAAGCCATTAATGAAGATTTTCATAATGGAATATAAAATCAGTAGACTTGTGAGCAATCCAATAATGACGATTGCTACTTCTCCTTCTGCAAAAGCACCTTTTAATAATAACAACTTTCCGATGAATCCACTAAAGGGTGGAATACCAGCAAGTACAAATGCTGCCACAAATAGCATCCATCCAAGAAAAGGATAATAATGGATCAATCCACCCATCTTTCGGAGATCCGAGGTTCCAGCAACATAAGCAACTACGCCAACCAATAAAAATAACGCTGATTTAATAATCATATCGTGAACCAAATAATATATCGAACCACTTAATGCATCCTGATTTAAAACACCAATCCCTAAAATGATAAAACCAATTGCAGGAATAATATTGTATGCAATAATTAATTTTATATTATTCGTTGACAGGGCACCAATAACACCAAAAATCATGGATAGACCAGCAATCCAAATAAATAATTCATGTGTTAATTCAATGTTATACACGAATATTAAAGAAAACACTCGTAGGATGGAGTATATTCCTACCTTTGTTAATAGAGCCCCAAATAATGCAGAAACTACCGGATTTGGTACCACATACGATTTTGGCAGCCAATAATAGAGTGGGAATAGTGCTGCCTTTGTAGCAAAAACGAAAAACAACAGTATTCCAATTGTGGTTAGGATACCTTGTTGCTCTACCTCTTGAACACGCTCTGCAATATGTGCCATGTTAACTGTTCCTACAACAGCATAGATAAAGGCAATTGCTGTAACGAATAGCATGGAAGAGAAGAGATTGATCAATAGGTATTTAAGTGACTCTCGTAATTGAACTTTATCTCCCCCCAATACGATCAACCCATATGAAGCCATCAAAAATACTTCAAAGAATACAAACAGGTTGAAGAGATCACCAGTTATAAAAGCTCCGGAAACTCCTGTTATTAGAAAGAAGAATAAAGGATAAAAGTAAAAGTTTTCTTTTTTTTCCAGTCTGGCATGTGGTGCATAAAAAGCACATGCCGTTCCAATTAGATTTGTTGTAAAAACGAGAATGGCAGCAAGTGGATCAACAACCAAGATAATTCCATAAGGTGCTGCCCATTCACCAGTTTCCAAAATTATTGAGCCATATTCTAAAACATACCAAGTAATGTATCCAACTACCCCTAAATTAATTAATGAAAACAGCTTTGTTAATCCACGGGAAATCGTAACTTTCGTATTAAAGAATATCAGAATGATAGCTGCTATTAATGGGATGATAATTGGTAAAACAGCTAAATTATTCATTTTCGCCACCCCTTAACTGTTCCATATTATCTGTATTGTTTTCCTTTGATGTCCGGTAAGCCAGTACTAAAAGAAAACTGGTAACTCCGAAACTGATAACAATAGATGTCAGAATTAATGCTTGCGGTAATGGATCCGTATACTCTGAAATCCCATCTGTTAATACAGGCGGTTGTCCCGTTTTAAGTTTACCCATCGTGAAAATAAATAGATGTGCACCATGTGATAATAATGCCGTTCCAATTATAATCCGCAGTAATTGCTTTTGCAAAATGTTATAAATTGCTGTTGCAAATAAAATCCCTGCTAATACTGATATAATGATTTCCAATTATTCCGCCCCCTTCTTCATTTTGTGTTTAATGAGGCCGATAATGGCGAGTGCTGCAATTCCGAGCACGGCAATTTCAAATAATGTATCCAAACCACGCATATCGACTAATATGACGTTTACAACATTGTCTCCGCCACCAAGTGTATAAGCTGTTTCAAGGAAGTATTCAGAAATCGAATCAAACCAATTACTGCTGTGTGCAGATATACCGATAACTGTCATTAATGCACCAAAACCAATGGCAATTGTCGCATTTACAATTTTGGTTCTTGATGAATCAGTTGATTTCCTTAATTTAGGTAGATGATAAAAACATAGTAAGAATAATGCAACTGAAATTGTCTCAACGATCAGCTGGGTAAGTGCAATATCAGGAGCTCTGTATATTACAAATAAAATGGCTACACCGAAGCCAACAACTCCCAGTACTAAAATCGCAGCAACATTATGATTCATAAAGATAGTTGCAACAGCTGCAATAATCATAATAAGCACAACTGATAATTCTAGTATTGTAATGTCAGCCAGATTATCGAATTTCATTGTGAATCCATCTGTCAACAACATAAAACTGAATGTTACGACTAGTGTCGTTCCTAATATGAGTGACATATATGTTTTTAAAGAGCCATTCATATAATAATTTGTAATATAGGCTGAATAACGATCTACTTTCTCAAGTAGTTTGTCATAAACTTTATTAAAGCTGAGTTTTCCAGGTAAGATATGATATACAGAATACCATTTCTTTCGTGTTAGAAATAGGGATGTACCAATACCTACCACGGCTAACGACATGAATAATGGAGTTTTAAACCCATGCCAAAAGCTAATCTGTTCAAATTCTACTGTGCTATTGACAGCTTCAGCAGCATGGAGAAGAAAAGGTGCGTTAACTAAACTTGGAAATAAACCTATTACTACCACACCTATAACAAGGATGATAGGGGATATGAGCATTCCGATTGGTGCCTCATGTGGTTTTTTTGGCAATAGGTTAAATTGTTTCGCTCCTGTAAATACACCAAAAAAGAAATACATAGAATAAACGAAGGTGAAAATGCTTCCTAATACTGCTAAATAAGGTATTGCCTGACTAAGTGCATTTGCTCCATCTAAGCCTAGTGTAGAATCGAAAAATAATTCTTTACTGTAAAAGCCGTTCAAAAACGGTAGAGGAACACCGGCCATTGAAAATGTTCCAAATAGAGCGAGTGTTGCAGTCATCGGCATAAATGTTAGTAAACCGCCAAGCTTTCGGATATCTCGTGTACCTGTTTCATGGTCTATTATACCTGCAACCATAAACAAGCTTCCTTTGAACGTTGCGTGGTTTAAAATATGAAATACCGCAGCAAATACCGCAGCCTGTGTTCCAAACCCAAGCATAGCCATGATCATACCTAATTGACTGATCGTAGAAAATGCTAAAATTGCTTTTAAATCTGTCTGTCTGACAGCCATATAAGATGCCCAACACAGAGTGATGATCCCGGCTAAACTTACAATAATAAAGAACCATTCATATGAAGAAAAAATTGGTGAAAATCGTGCAACTAAGAATAAGCCAGCTTTAACCATGGTTGCTGAATGAAGGTATGCACTAACAGGAGTAGGTGCTTCCATTGCATCCGGTAGCCAAATATGGAATGGAAATTGAGCAGATTTAGTAAATGCTCCTAAAAGGATAAAACCTAGAATCAGAGGCAAATAATCGCTTGCCAGAATAACATCAGTCTGTGTGATCATTTCCTGAATACTGGTAGTACCAGTAATGACGGATAATAGAATAAATCCACCAAACATACTGAGTCCACCAAAAATCGTTATGATCATCGACTTTAATGCCCCATATCTGGAGCGCTCTTTAAAATGCCAATAGCCAATTAATAAGAAAGAGGAAATCGAAGTTAATTCCCAGAAGGTGTAAAGAACAAATATGTTATCTGATAATACAACACCAAGCATGGCGGTCATAAACATTAATAAGTAAACATAAAAATGACCCAATCTTTCTTGATAATCTAGGTAAAAAATAGAATATAGTACTACAAGTGCCCCAATACCACTAATAAGTAGAACAAATAATAAACTTAATCCATCTAAGTAAAAATCAAAATTAATTCCTAATGAAGGGATCCAGTTATATGTATGTCTAATTGGGTTGAAATCATCCCCTATAAACTGGATGAAATATAGAAATATCAAAAAAGGGACGAAAAAAACAAAATAACCAGTATGTATTTTATCTTTTATTTTACTTATTAATGGAATAAAACAAGCAATAAGTAGTGGGATTAATACTGCATAAATCATCTATTGGGAGTCCTCCTTCGTTTTAATTGAAATATATTAGTGTCTCAATGGGATTCGTAGATATATTAGCACATATCGATCATAATATACTTCCGTTTATATAGATATAAAGATGAAAAATATACAATAAGTAGTTTAACATAAATTTGTGATTAGAAAAATAAATAACCCCTTGCTAAATTAATCACAGCAAGGAGTTGAAATTTGCTTTCCTATTATATAGTCTTAGAAAATTAACTTGATTTGGAACATTTAATTTTATGTGATAAATACCTTCTTTGAATTTCTTCTTCTATCAGAGAAAGAAAATCAGGGCTTAATTCCAATTCATATGCTTTATGGTACGATTCCAGCAATAACTCGTCTGATAATTGCTTCATGCATACTGCCCTCCTAAAAATTCCTTCATATTTTGAAGTTATTTATAAAATAACACGATAAACCATGCTGGACAAGGGATAAGTTATCTACAGGCAGCTGTAGATAACTTGTGTATATTCTTTGAAATAATAATGTTATGACTAATATAGCAGCATTGAAATTGTGAATAAAGTTATCCACAGTGCGAAAAATGCGATTATTTGTCGAACGATTCTTGTAAAAGTTATCGGATTCATGCATCATTTTACTATTTAAAAGCATATAATTGTTATTTTTTGTCATTTTTATTGATTATCGTTAAAATTAGTACCTATAACTATTGATTCTTCTTTTCATGTATTTATAATTGCTTTATTATTAAAGAAGATTATTATAGGATAGGATTAGAATGATAATCTAGTTAATAAGTTATTGATTGATTGTAATGAGGTGTGATGGTTGTTGAAATTATTTTTGCCAAATGAACATGTTAAGAGTGTGTTTGATATTCAGCCTGCAAATTTAAAACAAAGAGGAATTACAGGCATTATTACGGATTTGGATAACACACTTGTAGCATGGGATGTAAAAGATGCTACACCGGAAGTAACGCAGTGGTTTAGACTTATGAAGGAAAATGATATTAAAGTAACGATTATTTCAAATAATAAACAAGAGCGCGTTAAAATCTTTTCAGAGCCATTGGGTACCCCATTTGTATTTAGTGCAAGAAAACCGCTAAGCCGTGCTTTTAAAACGGTAGCTAAGCAGATGGAGTTAAAAAAAGAAGAGGTTGTTGTAATTGGAGACCAGCTATTAACAGATGTTCTTGGAGGAAATTTTGCTGGTTTTTATACGATTTTAGTTGTTCCAATTGTACAGACTGATGGTAAAATAACAAAGATAAACCGGAAGATAGAAAGAAGGATCTTAAATTATATGCGTAGAAAAGGTAAGATAAGCTGGGAGGAATAAGGTTGGAAAAAATAAATTGCCAGGGCTGTGGTGTTCTTATCCAAACATCATCCCGCGAGGAACTCGGATATACTCCGAAATCTTCACTCGAAAAAGAAGATATTCTTTGTCAAAGATGCTTTAGATTGAAGCATTACAATGAGATTCAGGATGTTTCCATGACGGATGATGATTTCCTGCAGATGGTAAGTAGTATAAGAGATGCGGATGGTTTAGTCGTGCATATAATTGATATTTTTGATGTAAATGGGAGTCTTATTAAAAGTCTTCCGAGAATTACCGGTAATAATCCAATTGTCCTCGTGGGTAATAAAGTAGATTTATTACCGAAATCCACGAATAAAAATAAACTTATACAATGGTTGAGATTATCTGCTAAAGAAGCAGGTATTAAAGTGAAAGATGTATTTTTAATTTCCTCCATAAAAGGACATGGGATGGCGGAACTAACAGAAAAAATAGAAGAATTAAGAAATGATCAGGACGTTTATATCGTTGGTACTACCAATGTTGGTAAATCCACATTTATTAATCGCTTAATAAAACAAGCAACCGGCCACAGTGATGTGATTACAACATCCTATTTTCCTGGCACAACATTAGGCTTTATTGAAATACCATTAGATGATGGCGCTTCTTTAATTGATACGCCGGGAATTGTGAACAAACAGCAAATAGCTCATTATATAAGTGAACAGGATTTAAAGTTAATCTCACCGAATAAAGAGATTAAAGCAAGAATTTATCAATTGAATAATCAACAAACTTTATTCTTTGGAGGTTTAGCGCGACTCGATTTTATCAAAGGAGACAGGCAGTCATTTGTTTGTTATTTCTCTAATCAGCTCCCAATTCACCGAACTAAATTGGAAAACGCAGATGAGTTATATAACAATCAAATTGCTAAGCTATTATCACCACCGAACGAAAAAACACTCGAAATATTACCCGAATTCACACAGAATTCATTTCGGATTACGGAGGAGAAAACAGATATTGTTTTTCCGGGATTAGGATGGGTCAGTATTTCTGGAAAAGATATAACAGTCGTTGCACACAGTCCAAAGAAAGTAGCTGTATCTGTTAGAAAATCGTTGCTTTAGGGGGGAGTTTATGGACTATCATTTTTCTCTTATTGGTTATCCAATAGAACATTCATTATCACCATGGATACATGAACAATTTTTAAAGAAAACTAAATTACAAGGGACGTACACGATAAATGAAATACATCCAGCTATTTCTTTAAAAGAAAAAATAAGTGAGTTAAAAGAAGCCCAAATTAATGGATTTAATGTTACGGTACCTTATAAACAAAAAATCATTTCACATCTAGATGAAATAGATGGGATGGCAAGAAAGATGGGAGCAGTTAATACTGTAGCTAACAAAGCCGGAAAATGGGTAGGCTATAATACAGATGGAGTAGGTTATTTGCGGTCATTGGAAAGTAAATTTCCTGCTTTGTTTTTAAATAAGCAGAACCGAATCTTAGTGATCGGTGCTGGTGGTGCTGCTAGAGGAATCTTTTGTGCACTGGATTTAGTTGGTTTTAAGCAGATAGATATTACCAATAGAACTGCTCAGAGTGCATCGGAAATAGCGATGCTTAAAAGTCCAGATACAAATACAGCTATTTTGTCATTGAAAGAAGCTGAACAGAATATTCAGGAGTATGATCTTATTATTCAAACTACTTCTGTCGGAATGAAACCAGCTATGGATCAGTCTATAATTAACTTAGCATATGTCAAACAGAAAAGTATTGTAAGCGACATTATTTATCAGCCGTTAAAAACAAAGGCTTTACAACAGGCTAAGGCTTCTGGTGCATTGATTCATTTTGGGCATACAATGCTTTTATATCAAGCGCAATATGCATTTGAAATCTGGACAAACAAGAAAGTACCAATCGATGATATGGATCAAAAGTTACAACTCATTCTGGAAGGAAGATAATATGTTAACAGGTAAACAGAAAAGTTTTTTACGTGCTGAAGCACATCATTTAAATGCTATTTTTCAGGTTGGAAAAGATGGTGTAAACGAAAATATGCTTACACAAATAAATGAAGCCTTGGAAAAACGTGAACTTATAAAAGTAAGCATCCTGCAAAATTGTTCGGAGGATAAAGAAACGGTTGCTAAGCAGTTAGCTGAGGGAACTGGGGCGGAGGTTCCTCAAATTATTGGAAAAAATATTGTTCTGTACAAGAGATCGGAGAATAATAAGAAAATTCAATTACCATAATTGTTGCTGATAAAGGAGTTTATTATGAAACGTGTCGGAATTTTAGGGGGAACATTTGACCCGCCTCATTTGGGACACTTGATTATAGCTGAAGAAGTTCGACTAACTCTCGACTTGGAGGAGATATGGTTTATACCTTCCTTTACACCTCCACATAAGGAGCAAGCTCGAACTAGTGCTACAGATCGAATGACAATGCTTCAGATAGCAATTAAGAATAATCCCTTATTTCAAATGAATACAATTGAAATAGAACGGTTAGGAGTATCATATACATATGATACAATCAACACACTACGCAAAGACTTTCCAGGAAATGATTTTTATTTTATCATTGGTGCAGATATGGTTGAATATTTGCCTCATTGGAACAAAATCGATGAACTTATAAATCTTGTTCAATTTGTTGGTGTTGGAAGGCCTGGTTATGAATTGCATACTATTTATCCGATTATAAAGGTTGAAGTACCCATGATTGAAATCTCTTCCACATGTATTAGAAATCGAGTAGCTAACAAGCAGTCAATCCGATATTTGGTACCTGAATCGGTTTATTCTTATATGAAGGGGAAGCAATTATATGAAAATAAATGAAGCCATCGAGCATGTGAAAGCACATTTAACGAAGGAGCGCTTTGAGCATACGTTGAGGGTTACAGATACAGCGGTAAACCTTGCAGAATTATATCATGAATCAAAGGAGAAAGCGCAACTGGCGGCACTATTTCATGATTATGCAAAATATCGTCCATTGGATGAAATGGAAAGATGGATCGTAAGCAGTCGTCTGTCAAAAGATTTGCTGCAGTATCATCATGAGTTATGGCATGGTCCAGTTGCAGCAATATTAATTGAAAAGGAATATGGTATAAAAGATCCTGAAATTCAAAGTGCTATTCGTTATCACACAACTGGAAGAGCACATATGAGTAAATTGGAAAAAATTATATTTTTAGCTGATTATATTGAACCGGGAAGAAGTTTTCCAGGGGTAGAAGAAGTAAGAGAAATGGCTAAACAGGATTTAATCCATGCGTGTTTAATGGCATCTAGAAATACAATTCAATTTTTAATGCAAAAAAATGCAGTAATATACCCGGATACATTTTATGCATATAATGATTTAACTCGATTAAATAGGCAGTGACTATTTTACTTTAAGGCTAGGTTACTTTATTAAAACAATTTATTGGAGGTAATTTATAGATGGAAAATAAAGAAATTATTCAATTCGTGGCAGAAGCATGTGACGACAAAAGAGCCGAAGATATTGTGGTCTTGGACATGAATGACGTTTCTTTAGTAGCAGATTATTTTTTAATCTGTCATGCAAGTAATGAACGTCAAGTTCAGGCAATTGCAAGAGGTATTAAAGAGGCTATGGATGAAAAAAAATTACATGTTAAACGGATTGAAGGATTTGATCAGGCACGTTGGGTCTTGGTCGATTTGGGGGATATCGTCTGCCATATCTTCCATAAGGATGAACGGAGTTATTACAACCTGGAGCGACTATGGGGAGACGCCGTACGTGTTTCCTTGCAGATTAGTCAAGAAGGATAAAATATGGCTTACGAACAAATGGCTAATCTATATGATAGGTTGATGGCAGATGCTCCGTATGATCAGTGGATAGAATTCACGTTAGAGACTTTTCGAAAATCAGGCAAAAAAATAGAGCGAATTGCTGATTTGGGATGTGGTACTGGTGAAATTACCACAAAATTGGCACATGAAGGATATGAAATAACTGGCGTCGACTACTCTGAGGAAATGCTCACATATGCAGCACATAAAGCTGATCAAAGAAAAGCATCGATTCAATTGCTTCATCAGGATTTAAGGGAACTCGAGGGACTTTCGAACCTTGATGCTGCTATCAGCTACTGTGACGTAATAAACTACATTACTTTAGAAGAAGAATTGAGAAATGTTTTCAAACGAATAGCTGATTCCTTAAAAACTGGAGGATTATTTCTTTTTGATATTCATTCAATGTTTCATGTCGAGCATCATTTTATAAATCAAACATTTGCTGATGTTACCGAAGATGCTTCCTTTATATGGTTCTGTATGGAAGGGGAAGAACCTGGGGAAATGTTCCACGACTTAACATTTTTTTCTTTAGAAGGAAATAATTATCAAAGATTTGATGAATATCATCATCAGCGAACCTATACAATTGATTTTTATCGGCAATTATTAATAGATACTGGATTCGAAAAACCAAAAATAACAGCAGATTTTTCTACGAAAGAGGAAAGTCTACATGATCAAGCAGAGAGAATTTTCTTTATAGCAAAAAAAAGATCGGGATAATATAAAATTCCCGATCTTTAATTTTTAAAAAGGAATTAAATGATTTATGTCGAAATATAATATAACACAGCTAATTGCCCCGTATTACTTACTACAATTTATGAGGATGTGATCCCCCATTGTTTGATTTACTCAAGAAAAGTTCTTTCTTTATAGTGCTAGGAGCTGGCATAGTTATTTTTTTATTTGTAAGCCGTGATGAAAATATTGAAAAAGGCAGTTCCGAGCTTAATTCTGTAGAAGTATCAGCTTTAGATAAAACAGAACAAAATGAAAGCTTAAAAAGCGATATGAAAGTAATTGTGGATGTAAAAGGAGAAGTGGCAAAGCCAGGGGTATATGATATTGATCCGGATGCCCGTGTAAATGATGTGATCCAAATTGCTGGTGGATTTTCGGAAAATGCAGATCAGTCACAGGTAAATCTTGCCCAAAAAGTACAGGATGAGATGATTATACTTATACCAAAAGCCGGAGCCGTGGAGCAAGGACTGGGAGTGGTTGGCATTTCTGATAGTTCAGGAAAAGTAAGAATAAACTATGCAACGCAAGAGGAAATTGAAAGTATTACAGGTATTGGTCCATCTAAAGCACAGGCAATTCTTCAATACAGGGAAGAGAATGGATTATTTAGAACGGTGGAAGATTTGCTGGAAGTATCTGGGATTGGGGAGAAAACACTTGAAACACTTAAAGATGAGATACAGGTTCCTTAGGAGCATTGACGAAGTGGAAATAGGAAATGTAAACTAGAGTTTATACTATTATAAAAAACGTGTTCAAAAGGGGGATAAAAAGGATCGAGAAGTTCGAGGCGGCATAGTTTTCGGTACTGGAATGTATGCTTTTAATACATGAGGAACTGGCTTGTGCTTGTTGTGCTGACTTCTACGTTGCTCAACAAATCTGTTTGATGGGAGGAGGAACTATTGACCCGTAATCCCAGGACGTGGGTGATCTTAGAAGATTCGCAATCACCAAAGTCGCCAATTAGAAACACATCGATGGGTCATTTTTACCGGACTTTTGAACATTTACTACTGGGGGATTGGAAGATGGAAAGAATATCCTGGGATCAATATTTTATGGCGCAGAGCCATTTATTGGCATTGAGAAGTACTTGCATGAGACTTATGGTAGGTGCAACTATCGTACGTGACAAGCGAATTATAGCAGGTGGCTATAATGGGAGTGTTTCAGGAAGTGTTCATTGTATTGATGAGGGCTGTTATGTAATTGATGGGCATTGTGTACGTACTGTTCATGCAGAAGCAAATGCTTTACTGCAATGTGCGAAATTTGGAGTACCGACAGAAAACGCCGACATCTATGTAACACATTATCCATGTTTGCAGTGCTGTAAACAACTGATACAAAGTGGAATAAATACAGTATATTATGCTGAGGATTATAAAAATCATGAATATGCTGTTCAATTATTTAAAGAAGCAGGTGTTGAGACAAAAAAAGTGGAATTAAATTATTTAGCTGTTGATACAAATTATCAGAAAAAAACAGACTTTGTAAAAAATTTACTAAATAAAATGGAATCAACTTCAGCTAGTGAAAAGGAACTTGCCTTATTGAAAAATGAAGCAGAAGCGTTATTTAAATTAAAATAAAAGGTGAAATGAAAAGTGAAAGGATATTGGCACTTTACTGCAATTTCAGTAGCAAGCGGATTTTTAAGCCTCTATTATAACAATTATTTGGTCCTGTTTGCCTTGCTGGTATGGTTATTTTATTTATATTATTATGAACGGTTAGGGAAAATTCCGATAATACTTTCCTTAACCTTTTCCCTCTTTTTTATGAATTATATACCTGTAATTGATGGGGAAACTGTTGAAACCTATGTACCTGGTGCGAATCAGCTTACCGGACAGATTATTGGAAATATTAATTCCTCAAGTGAAAAACTGGACTTCATACTTCATGATTATTCATCAGAAACTAAACTGCTCGTTATTTACTTTCCTAATAAAGAAGAAAATCCAATAGAAAATCACCCTAATATAAAATATGGTGCATCATGTGTTATCAATGGAGAAATAGGACTGCCTGACAAAAGTCGCAATCCTGGGCAGTTTGATTATCGAAATTATTTATTAACAAAAGGAATTACCCACCAGATAATTGTCGATTCCTTGCATGATGTCCAGTGCGAGGGAGCAACATTTTTAAATAGAATTTTCACTACAAGAAATTATCTGCTGAATTATGTGCAGGAAAATGTAAGTAAGGAGACTGGAGCCTGGTTAAGTGCCTTAGTTCTCGGAGATGATTCCCTTTTAGACGAGGAGACCGTTGAATTATTTCAACGATGGAGCCTCTCGCATATACTAGCGATTTCAGGCTTGCATGTTGGTTTGGTCGTCAGCTTAATTTATTTCTTGCTCATCAAGCTAACTATATTTACGAAAGAAAAAGCAGAATGGATCATGATTTTATTTCTACCAGTCTATGCACTAATTGCAGGGGGAGAACCATCTGTCTGGCGGGCAAGTACGATGGTGCTCATCTTTATCCTATTAAGGAAGAGCAAACTGAATTTCAGTCTAACTGATATTTTCAGTATTGTATTCATGCTACTAATCTTGTTTGATAAATATATCGTATATCATGTAGGGTTTCAGTTATCATTTATCGTTACATTTGGTTTAATCCTTTCCAAAAAGTGGATTTCCTCACCAAGTTCAAGGTTAATCCAGGTTCTAAAAATCAGCTTTGTTGCACAAATGATGATTTTACCACTTCAACTCGCTTATTTTTCTTTATTTCAGCCACTATCTATATTGTTGAATGTTATTATTGTCCCGTATTTTTCACTAATTGTAATTCCGTTCATGTTTCTGTTATTAATTTTTTCCCCATTACCAGTAGTAACGAAGGCTTTTGATATTATATTTATCCAAATTCACCAAGCTGTTATTCAGTTTATTGAATGGATTGACAGCATCCTCAGTTATCCTTTGATTATTGGCCCATTACCTGTTTTACTGGTTGGTTTGTATTATTTATTATTCTTAATATTTATGAATAAACTGCAAAAGGAGCAATTGGAAAAGGCATTAAAATATGGTATTGGAATAACTATTTTTATGATGTGTTTTGCAATTCGCCCATATCTCTCTCCGGTTGGGTTTGTTACTATGCTGGATATAGGACAGGGAGATGCCTTTGTGATCGAACTGCCTTATCGTAAAGCTGTGATATTTATTGACGCAGGTGCCAGGTTTTCTTTTGAAAACATGGAACCAACGGATAATGTGTTTAAACAGGTTATTAAGCCATATTTATATTCAAGGGGAATCAGTGATGTCGATGCATTATTTTTAACACATGAGGATATGGATCATGATGGTAGTGTATCTTACATGGTACAGGAATTGAATATTGGAAAAATAATAACAAGCGATTTCTATGAGACAGCAGATGAAACGAAACTATTATGGAAAAAGAATGATATTGAATTACTGCAAGTGGAGAGAAATGAAAATTTGATTATTGGAGGTCAATCCTTTACTATATTGGCCCCCTATAAAGATAATAATTCTGCAAATGAAAATTCACTCGTGCTACACACAAGTTTAGGAGGAAGAGACTGGTTATTTACTGGTGATATCGGAGTAAATGAAGAAAAAGAAATACTAAAAACCTATCCGAATTTAACGGTTGATATTCTCAAAGTTGCCCATCATGGCAGTAAAACATCCACTGATAAAGAATTTGTGAATCAATTAAAACCAGCCTATGGGTTAATCTCGGTTGGAGAGAAAAACTCATATGGCCACCCTAATGCAGAAGTGATTGAAATACTTACATCAGAAAATGTGCATATACTGCGAACAGATAAGGATGGTGCCGTGCAATTTCGGTTTAAGGATGGTGATGGATCATTTTTTAAATTTTTGCCTTAGGAACTGAAGTAAGAAAGAGACTGTAGTTACAGTTTCTTTCGGTTACTTTTAATTATTCTTTCCTATTTTCAAAAAACTGAATAGTGTTTTTAAGATTTTCGTATAAATTCACAGAGACAGGTAGGAACCTAACACCTTGTATTATGTGTATAATGTTTGAATAATATATATATTGCCTCCATAATAAATAGAAAATACACGTTTATACGAGGAGAATGTTTATGGATAAAGTAGGAAGAAATGATCCATGTCCATGTGGAAGTGGAAAAAAATACAAGAAATGCCATGGTGCATCAAATGTGGTTGAAATTAGTCCAGATCGGTATAATGCTGAATTGGAGCGCCTTCATTCGGCCCTTCTTGCTTTTGCAATTGATGAATTCCAATTTGAATTTGAAAAAGTAATCGTCCAACATCGACAACCATCATTGCATAATGATGAGGAACGAATGGATTCCTATATGGCAGGCTTAACTGCCTGGATTATCTTGTATGAACCAATAATGGATGGCGAAACGATATTTGATATGTTTTATAAAAAGCAACAAAGAAAAATCAGGCATGAAAGAGTAAGAAAAGCATTTGCAGCATGGACAAGTGCTACCCCTTCTGTTTACGAGATTCTATCTGTTTCTGAAGAAAAAGCAATCATAGAAGATGTTTCAACAAAGGAAAAATACAGTATCAGTGTTTATGAAGAAAGTGATTTCGAGGAAGGAAATATGGTGATTGGAATTTTGCTCCCATTTATACATCAACATGAATTTTTGCTTTCAGCAGTTGAATTATCCAATGTAAATGAAGAATTGATGGATATGATGGTAGCGCTTAATGATGAAGAATTTACAGAAGACTACCCGGACTATTTAGCAAAAGCACTGACCATGGAAATGAAAACTTTGGAACTGGAATGGGAAAATCCAGTGCATGGAATGGTTTCTGAGCTTTTCGCAATACATATGCGGGAAAAAGGAACGGATGAGGAAATAATCACAACAGGTAGTCTTATTTGGAAAATATATAGTGAAATGGCCAATCCTTCCATCAAAAAGATCGGGCCCTATGCAGCAGCACTCGAATACGTTGTTCACAACACCCTTTTAAGAAATACATTTCGATCACAAAGTGAACTAGCGAAAGAATATGATACAACTCCCAGTTCTGTATCAAAAAATGTGCGAAAAATTAGAGAAACAATAATGGATGAGGATTTAGAAAAGCTTGTTGCTGAAATGATGGAAGAAGGGGGGCCTGAAGAAGCAGATGATTTTTTGGGTGATGATGTTGGTATGAATGAAGAAATACTTGGTAAAAGTCCTTTATCTATGGAGAAGAAAATGCGAGATATTCAAAAGGCAGTTGAAGAGCAAGATTTTGATTCCGACGAAGAATTACAGCAATTTCTGGATGATCTGCTAATGAACCAAGAATTCGATTTACCTGTTTCTACCTCATCCCATGACATTGCACAGGACAAGCTTTATGAGGCACAGCAAGTAAAAGGAGCCAAACGAAAAAAACTGGTGAAGGAAGCGTTGGAAATTTATCCGAACAGTCCTGATGCTTACACATTAATGGCTGAAGATGCCAAAACGATTAATGAACAATATCAACTTTACCATCAGGCAGTCTTGGCTGGAGAAAAGGATTTGGGTAAAGAATTCTTTAGAGAGAACAAAGGGCATTTCTGGCTAATGACCGAAACTAGGCCCTATATGCGGGCAAAAGCTGATTATGCAACCATCCTATATAATATAGGTGACAAAACCGCTGCAATCGAGCAGTACGAAGAATTATTGGAGCTAAATCCAAATGATAATCAGGGAATCAGGTATCAGTTATTACCTGTATATTTGGAAGAAGGAGAATATGAAGCGGCTATAGAATTGCTTCACCAATTTGAAGAAGAGATTACAGCCAACTTCCTTTTTAATAATGTATTATTACACTATCTCAGAGACGGGATCACATCCAAAACAAAATCCTTGTTAACAAAGGCTGAAAAACAGAATCCATTTGTAATAGATTATTTGACCGGAAGGAAACCAATTCCAAAACGCAAGTATAACTATATGGGTATTGGTGATGAAACAGAAGCTATCGTGTACGCACAGGAACATATCCATTTATGGAAAAAAGCGAAAGCATTATTAAAACGATGAAGCATGGGTATGCAAACTGGCTGACAAAAGTGGTAAATAACATAAAAAAAAATGTGAACGATAAGATTGGGATGGTCACAGGTATCTTGTTTCGGTTCAATATAAAATTGGGAAATAGATCAAGAAATCTTACCCCTTTTCCCAAGGAGATTTAACGGGCTTTGTTCTGCTTGGTAATACATTTTAGGATATATTCAAATTTTAGAGAATGACAAGTAAAACCGAACAGTGTTATGCACTGTTCGGTAGTATGATTACAGTACATTATGGGATTTTTAAGTAACTATGTGGATTTCACTAACACTGTTCAGCAAATTTGCGAAGTTTTTCCTCGTGTTGCACCGTTTTTTTTAAGACAAAATCCATATTTTCCTGATTTTCGGTTAATTCCACTCTCATACCATCCCCCTTTTTTTCTAAGCGGTCTAATCTCAGGTTGACATTGGAAAATCCCTCATCCATCTTGGAATTCAAATCATCAAATTTCTTATCAATAGCTTCAAATTTGGTATCAAACTTCCTGTTCATAGCTTCAAATTTTCTATCCATATGTTCTCCATGAAGTTTAAAAGCGTTTAACATTTCTTTTAAAATGGTTTCTTGTTCCATACTTTTCACCTCCTCATACAAACAGTATAAATGATAACAAATTTTTGGGGAAGAGTAGGCGAATAGTGTGAAAATTGTTTTTTTAATGGTGAAAAGTCTTGTATATTAGTAAAACAGAGATTGAAAATTAAATTTTGAGATGAAAAAATAAGTAAAAACCTTTTATTTTAGATATAAACTTTTTTAAAATTATCTTTCCTATTCAATCATACTGATACTATAATCCCCTAAATATTGATTAAAGAAGGATAATCTGTATTTTGTGGAGAATATATTATAACAGAAATCATACAATAGATTTGTCTACAACAGATCAGTTAGATATTGTTAGATTGAATGAATAGCAAATAATTCCCTTTAATTAGGAGGAAAAAATGTTAAAGGTTAGTAAAATTAAACCAGAATTGGCATATGGTCTCAGACATACTATTCTACGTCCACACCAACCATATGAAGCCAGTATATACTGACAAACCAGTGTTAGTTATAGTAGGAGAATATGATAATGCCGTTGGTCCAAATCATCATCAGTTGTTTAAATTTAGAAACGCTGAAGTATGCGTATTAAAAGGCAGCCATCATCCATATATCGAAAATCAACTGGAATTTAGGAAGGCAATCCTTAATTTTGTCAGCAGTCAGCAGTTAGTATTATAAGATAGTTTTTTATCCAGAAGGGGAGAGACATATGCCTGTTTTTAGCTGCTGTTCACTCCCACCCTTTTCCTAAACAAAATAAATTCAGACTAAAGGTTTTCTTTAAAAAACGCCTTCACTTTCTCCCAGGCATCTGCCTGTGCATGGGCATTTTCTTTCGGTGTTCCACCAAGTAATAATTTCACTCCTTGACCAAATGGAGTTTTCGTTGACTTTGTCGTCGGCAAACCAGGTGTGCCAATCGAGTGACCAGCAAGAGGATAGGTGATATGCTCATAAGCAAAATGATGTCCATATTTCTTTAAACGATCAATGGCTCTGTCAGAAAGCTCAGTAGAAGGCCAGAGCTGATCATCTCCACCTGATAGTAATAGAATTGATCCATTGATTTTTTCTATAGGAATCTCGGCTTGTTCTTCCCCTTCTGCTACTTGTAAATAGAAATTTTTATATGTAATCAGACGATCCCTTTTCGATTCTTTTGGTGATTGTTGTAGTTCATCATTTGAAACTTTCCCAGCTGCAAAGGGAATTTCAACGCCTTTATAAGTCCATGACGAGAGCTTCAGTCCTTTTTTTCCAATTCCAGGATAAACAACGGAGCTAGGTACATAACCCACGACAGCTTTAATGCTCGGAAACATCGAAGCACTTAAGAGAGCAAGTTCTCCTCCTTTTGAAGTCCCCATTATACCAAGTCTGTCTGTGTCAATATCTGCTTGATTTACCAGCCAGTTTAGTGCTTTTTCAATATAGTCAATCGGAATATGAACTAACTCACTTGGCAAATTTTCTATTCCGAAATAGGCTAATGAAAAGGTATTAAACCCATGAGATGCCAACAAAGTTGCATCTCCCTCACGCAATCCGCCTTCAGAACCCCCTAATACAATAATTGTCGGATATTTATTTGCTTCCTTTTGACGAAACATTGTTCCAACTAAGCCATTGTCTCGTATAGGAAGTCGTTCGACATCAGGTTCTATTAAATGACGAACAAGGCATGCCTCATCTATTACTTTACCATTTTGCTTTAATGTAAATTTTGTTTGTAACGGTTGCAAAGGGGTTCTTACTTTTGGACCTGTATTCAAAACGGGAAGCATTGACCAAAATAAACCTGTTCTATCTGGATCAGAATAAGTTCCGGCTAATGGTCTTGCTGATGCTAGATCAATTTCTCCTTTACTGTCAGCTTTAAATTTCGTATCGGATTTCCAATCTGTCCCAAAGTTATCCCGCATTTCTGCAACTAGAGTTACTTCCACATATGAAGATAAATTTTTAATTTGAATATCAACTTGAGCATCTCTGAATGAATGATTCGAATAAAAATGAAGTTTATCTGCCAATAGTTACACACCTTTAAAAAGAGAATAATTTTCTTGCCTTAATTTATATTTCGCTATGTATTTGTAATTTCCTTTAATTGTAAGGAAGAAGTTGTTTGGAGATTATCTCAACAGAATTTTTTAGTATATTAATGCTTGGAATTTCACTTCTTCTTGGGGTAGTATGTTTTTTTATTTCCACTTTGTATTCAGAAAATTTATGATAAAATAATAATGAAAATAGATTGAAGCGGAAAATATATGCTTGAAATTTAGTTAATGGACGAACAAGGTGCAATGTTTAAGTAACAATATGGTCAAAGGGGGAATAAGGTTTGCGATTTGAAGGAATTGATATCGAAAAACATCGGAACGAAGTAGTAAAATTTCGAACAGATTCATTTAAAGTTAGCTTTGGAGATATTTCAAACTTTGGTGAAGAAGAGGATTATCTCCAGTGGTTGGAAATGAAAACATCGGATTTTCCAAAAGGTTTTGTTATGGTCAAAGAAGCAGGAAAATACATAGGACAACTGGAATTATCAATTCGTGAATATGAAGGTGAAAATATTGGGTATGTACATTTATATTATTTAATCCCTGAAAGCCGTGGAAATGGTAAAGGAAAAGAATTACATAACTATGCGAAAGAGTTTTTTACAAACAACAATGTGGATGAGTACCATTTAAGAGTATCACCCACGAATACGTCAGCAATTAAGTTTTACCAAAAAATAGGAATGGAGAAAGTTGGCCACGAAGTAGAAGGTAAAGTTATTAGAATGAAAGGAAAATTGTGACATAAATGGTAATACTTACTCAATCCTATTGTTAGTTATTGAAAAATTATAAATACACATCCTTAGATAGGCTGCATAGTCTATCCATAGGAGCAATTCTTTACCTGATTGATTCAGCTAACGATTTACATTACACATCCCCAAACGTGCAGCATACTTACGACTAAAGGGAATCCCCCACTGAATGAAGTTTCACTTTATCTTCCCTCTGCATGAAATTAAAAAGAGACTGCATCTATACAGTCTCTTTCTTATACTTTTCATTATAATTTGAATGCTGTTATTGACCAATTACGCTAATTGCTGCACCTATAGCAAAAATTAAGACAAAGAAAACGAGTGAGAAACCAAAGCCTTTAATTGAGTCAACTACATCATTATTTTTTGCTTGCGGATCTTTTTCAAATTCGTTCACATCTACCCCTCCTATATCACCATTAGTATAAATTAAAAACTAAAAAAAATCTACTTATGTTTAAATTTTGTCACAGATAATATTCTTCTCCATTTTTAACAAGACTTAACATCTATACTTTCCCTTTGACAGGACAATCTAAAATTAACACAAACATCGTTTGAAGTATAGTTTCTAGAGCTATACTTTAGACGTTTATATAGATGCAGGAGGGAAATATGCTACAATAATTTCCCTCCAATTTTTCTTGCTATTCCCATACTAACGTTTTACTATTGATAGTATATATTGATGGTGGGGGACTATATGTGAGTTACTTGGAAGTTTTACAAAAAGTTAAAAAAAGGAAAATTAAACCAGTCTATTTTCTTTATGGAACTGAAAATTATTTTATACAAAATTTAAAAAGAGAAATAACAACAGCAGTATTACTGGATGATATGGATAATTTATCTGTTTACGATCTAAATGAGACTCCTATTCAGGAAGTTATTACTGATGTGGAAACATACCCCTTTTTTGGCGAAAAAAAATTAATCATAGCTGATAATCCGGGTTTTCTAAAAGCAAAACCGGAAAAATTACCATTTGAGCATGATCTAGATTCACTAAAACGTTATTTAGAATCGCCAGTGGATTACTCCGTTCTTGTAATAATTGCGCCTTATGAAAAAATGGATGAACGAAAAAAAATAAGTAAGGCTTTAAAAAAGAATGCTGAAGTTGCACTATGTCAGCCCATTAAAGAATACGAATTATCAAAGTGGATAAAAAATTTGGCAGATCAGTTAAACTTTACGATAGAAGTTGATGCTTATGAGATTTTCGAAACGGAGCTTTCCACAAATCTGAAGCTTTTGGAAAACGAGCTGACAAAGATGGCCATGTTTGCAGGTGAAAGTGGGGTAATTACAAAAGAGATTGCTGAAGACTTAATAGCACGTACTACAGATAGCTCATCATTGTTACTAGTAGATGCAGTGATTGATCGTAATTTACATAAAGCAATTGCTATTTACAAGGATCTTGAGAAAATGAAGGAAGAGCCGATAGCATTAATTGGTCTGCTGGCATTTCAGTTTCGAACAATACTGCGTGTAAAGCTTTTAAAATTAAAAGGCTATACGCAATCACAAATGCAGAAACAGCTTGGAGCACATCCCTATGTTATTAAAATAGCTCTTAATAGGGAAAAACAATTTACAATTGAAAAATTGTTTAGCATTGTCGATGAGTTAGCAAATGCTGATGCCGCTATGAAAAAAGGAGACATGGAGAAAGGATTGGCATTTGAATTATTATTATTTAACTTAACTTCATAAAAAAACGATCCTCAAAGGAAGGATCGTTTTTTCTTATGCGCCAAGATTATTTACTTTCAGAGCAAGACGAGATTTTTGACGATCACCGTTGTTCTTATGAATGATTCCCTTTTGAACAGCTTTGTCAATATGTTTTGTAGTAGTTTGCAAAGCAGCTTTTGCATTTTCGACGTCATTTGCTTCAACTAGTTTTTCTACACGTTTAATTTGTGTACGCATATTAGATTTTTGTGCTTGGTTGTTTGCACGTTTTTTATTATTTATTTCTATACGTTTAATTGCAGATTTGATATTAGCCATTTTTTCACCTCCTATTAATTACAAAAATGGTAATTGTTATCCTCATTTAAAGCAGTTTTTTTGTTCATTTATACTTCATAGTGGACAAAAGATATTTTACCAAAGGAATGGCTTGTTTTCAATAACTTTATTCTTAAATAGACGAATTTGTATGTTTTTAGTTAATTTGTGAATTCTATTATTAAGGATAGCCTGAAAGGATGATCATAATGGATGCTATGGAAAAAGTGTATCAAGTTAGAACGGATTTAGCAATAGAGGCTCGGGATATGTATGTAGAAACAGAAGGAAAAAAAGAAACACAAAAAGAAACGAAAAAAGAATTAAAAGGTGTAACTATTAAAGAACGTAATGAAGGTAAAATTAAAATTTCTTATGTGGAAATAGATGAAGAAGGTGCAAAGTTATTAGGAAAAAAAGCTGGTTCCTACGTTACGATCTATGCCGATGGTGTAAAAAAACAGGATACTGCCAGACAGGAAGCGGCAGCCAAGATATTAGCTAAGGAGTTAGAGCAGCTGATTGCTAAAAATAACATCCCAGCAGATGGAACAGGATTAATTGTCGGGCTTGGTAATTGGAATGTTACCCCTGATGCGCTTGGACCAATGACTGCTGAAAAGGTTCTAGTTACAAGTCATTTATTTAAGTTGGAACATGAATCAGTTTCTGAAGGTTATCGCCCGGTAGCTGCTGTAACTCCTGGTGTAATGGGAGTAACGGGAATGGAAACAAGTGATATTATTTTCGGTATCGTAGAAAAATTCCAACCTGATTTCGTAATAGCAATTGATGCACTTGCATCAAGATCAATTGAACGCATAAACGAAACTATTCAATTATCGGACTCTGGTATTCATCCAGGTTCAGGGGTAGGAAATAAACGAAAGGAATTAAGTATGGATACGTTAGGGATTCCGGTGTTGGCTATAGGGGTTCCAACAGTTGTCGATGCTGTAACCATTACCAGTGATACAATAGATTTCCTCTTAAAGCATTTTGGCCGTGAATTAAAAGAGAAGGATGCTCCTTCCAAATCATTAGCTCCAGCCAGTTTGTCCTTTGGTAATAAACGTTTCTCGGAAGCGGATTTACCAGATGAAGAAAAACGAAATACATTTCTTGGAATAGTCGGAACTCTATCTGAGGATGAAAAAAGACAGCTAATAACCGAAGTATTAACACCAATTGGTCATAATTTAATGGTGACACCAAAAGAGGTGGATGGATTCATGATAGATATGGCGAACGTCATCGCAAATGGATTGAATGCTGCACTGCATGAAAATGTTGATGTGGATAATCTGGCCTCCTATACAAGATAGAAACTTGTATATCTCTACCATTTATTTAAACCATAGAATTTTGTTCTAGTTCCTGAAGCTATGTCATAGATTTTAACTAATAGAGCGTGTTCAAAAGGAGAATAAAATCGGATCTTTTTGAACATCAACTAATAGGACATGACTTCAGGAAGGGTGGAATAATGCTGTTAAGAAATACGCAGGTTCATAAAAGAAAACGGATAGGACTGCTCTATAAAAGAAGTGTGATTTATATAATTAGTATGATTATCTTGTTTTTACTGATTGGATTTCTGACAACTATAAAGCCGGCATATCGTTTTTCTTCGGATGCGATTACAGAGTGGACAACCGATATAGACAGTTCTTTATTTTTGTATTTAATAGGTATGGAAAACAAAGCATTTAAATACGCATATCCAGAAGATAAAGCATTACCGAATTTATCCAATACTTTTTTTCAACTAGCGACAAGTTTAAAACCAAATGATCCCAGAAGTTTGTTAGGGAATGAATTACCTGGTTTTTCTATCTTTGACAGTCGTATTTTGATTGCTGGTGAAGGAACCAACTACACGAACTTACCATTTGAGTCAGCTCCTCCCTTGGAAGAGGTTTTGAAGGACAGAGAAGCTGTTGTAGAGGAAGAACCTACTGAAGAGAAGGCTGCTGAGCAAGAAAAACAGGAAATTGCACAAACGACTGGAGAACGGGATGTTGTTTTTATTTATAATACCCATAATCGAGAGTCATTTCTGCCACATTTACCGGGCGTTACAGATGCTAACTCAGCACAACATAAAGAAGTTAACATAACCAATGTAAGTGATCGACTTGCGAATTCATTAGAAGCAAATGGAATTGGTACTCATGTTGATAATACTGATGTTATGAGTGTGTTGAACGAAAAAGGTTGGGTTTTTGGCCAGGCATACGATGCTTCGAGGGAAATAGTGAAAGAGGCGTTTTCCTCCAATCAAAACATTCAATTTGTATTTGATTTACACCGTGATTCTGTATCTAGAAAAAGTACTACAAAAGAAATTAATGGTGAATCCTATGCCAGAATTATGATCGTAGTAGGTCTTGAACACAAAGACCATGAAAAGAATTTGAAGTTAGCATCAGAGCTCCATTACTTGATGCAAGAAAAATACCCCGGTTTAAGCAGAGGTGTCTTTCCTAAACAAGGGCCAGGAATGGATGGTGTCTATAACCAGGACTTGTCAGAAAGCTCCCTCGTACTTGAATTTGGCGGGATAGAAAACAACTTAGAAGAGCTATATCGTTCAGCCGATGCTTTCGCCGATGTGTTTAGCGAATTTTATTGGGATGCAGAAAAAGTCGATGCTAATCCATAGGAGGTATGTAACATGGTTCGCTCTTTTATAATTTTATTATTATTTGCCCTCTTTTTTCTAACAGGAACGCTGTATGGCATGGACAGAGAAAAAAATATAGCAACAGATGATTCAAATGAAAAAATAGAGTCTGTCGATAATTTGAATAAGGAAAACGAACAAATAGAAATAGTTGAAGTAGAGGGAGAGCTAGTCCAGGTAGAGAAGGTTATTAACGATTCGAATGAAGCAATGGTGGAGGAACAACCGATCCATATCACTGAGAAAACTGCTTCGTTTCTAGAGGCAGGAGTAAAAGGATTTTATGAAGTGGTTGTACAAATTCTCCATCAGATTTCACAATTATTTTTCTGAAAAATAGGAAATCCGGCGATCCTGATTAATAATAAAATTAGGATCTTTTTTTGTGTATTCATTGAATATAACCCGCACTATTGCTATAATCATTCCTAGTTATTAAAGGTGAAATTTGAGCTTTTGTCCATATGGGATAAAAGACATGTAGGAGTGAACATCACTTATGGTGAAAAAACAGAGGAATGTACGTAATTTTTCTATTATTGCACATATCGATCATGGAAAGTCAACATTAGCTGATCGGATTTTGGAAAATACGAAAGCACTAACAAAGCGCGAGATGAAAGAACAATTTCTTGATGCAATGGATTTGGAACGTGAACGTGGTATTACAATTAAACTGAATGCGGTTCAGCTCAAATATACTAGTAATAGCGGTGAAGAGTTTATTTTTCATTTAATCGATACACCGGGCCATGTTGATTTTACATACGAAGTATCACGAAGTCTTGCAGCTTGCGAGGGGGCTATATTAGTAGTCGATGCAGCGCAGGGAATTGAAGCACAGACCTTAGCAAATGTTTATCTGGCAATGGATAATGAATTAGAAATTATCCCTGTTATTAATAAAATTGACCTGCCAAGTGCTGATCCTGAACGTGTTAAGAAAGAATTGGAAGATGTTATTGGCATTGACGGGGATGATGTCATATTAGCATCTGCTAAATCTAATATTGGGATTGAAGAAATCCTGGAACGTATAACTGAAGTAGTTCCTGCACCTGAAGGGAATATAGAGGGACCATTAAAAGCGCTTATTTTTGATTCCTTGTATGATTCTTATCGTGGTGTTATTGCTTATGTTTGTATTAAAGAAGGATCTCTTAAGGTTGGAGATAAAATTAAAATGATGGCAACAGGGAAAGAATTTGAAGTGAATGAAGTGGGTGTTTTTACACCAAAACCGATTGGAAAAGAAGAACTCACTGTTGGAGATGTTGGCTATTTGACCGCTTCCATTAAAAATGTAGGGGATACAGAGGTTGGGGATACAATCACACATGCAGGAAAGCCGGCAGCAGAAGCTCTCCCTGGTTATCGACGTTTAAATCCAATGGTATTCTGTGGATTGTATCCAATAGATTCCAATAATTATAATGATTTAAGAGAAGCGCTGGAACGATTGGAATTAAATGATTCTTCCTTGCAATATGAACCAGAAACTTCTCAAGCACTAGGTTTCGGATTTCGCTGTGGATTTCTGGGACTATTGCATATGGAAATTATCCAGGAACGAATTGAACGTGAATTTAACATTGATTTGATTACTACTGCGCCGAGTGTAATTTATGAAATAGAACAAACAGATGGAGAATTATTAACAATTGATAACCCTTCAACAATGCCTGATCCACAAAAAATCAGTGAAATAAAAGAACCTTATGTTAAAGCAACCATCATGGTGCCAAATGATTACGTTGGTGCAGTTATGGAAATTTCACAAAAAAAACGCGGTCAATTTATTGATATGGAATACTTGGATGACATTCGTGTAAATGTTATTTATAATATTCCACTATCAGAAATTGTTTACGATTTTTTTGATCAGTTGAAGTCACATACAAAAGGTTATGCTTCATTTGATTATGAAATAATTGGCTATAGGCCATCAAATCTTGTGAAAATGGATATTTTACTAAATACAGAAACGATCGATGCACTATCTTTTATTGTTCATCGGGATTTTGCGTATGAACGTGGAAAGCAAATTGTTGAAAAACTGAAGAAATTAATTCCAAAACAGCAATTTGAAGTACCAGTACAAGCTGCTGTCGGTAATAAAATTGTTTCAAGATCAACGATTAAAGCAGTACGCAAAGATGTTACTGCAAAATTATATGGTGGAGATATTACACGTAAACGTAAACTTCTAGAAAAACAAAAAGAAGGTAAAAAACGCATGAAGATGGTCGGCTCTGTAGAAGTACCGCAAGAAGCGTTTATGGCTATATTACAAATGGATGATGACTAAATAAGGACAGACTTTTTGACCATCCACTTAGGGGGAACTTAAATGCAATAATGCTGAAGAGTTCTCCCCTTTTCATTTTAACTTTTTAGAGGTGATTGAGCTTGATACAGTCCGTATATATTCACATACCGTTTTGTCAGCAAATCTGTCATTACTGTGCTTTTGTGAAGTTTTTTTATAATGAAAAATTAGCAACGGAATATATTGAAGCATTAGCAAATGAACTGAATATGAATATTTCAGGATCCAAAAGTCAAGTGAAAACGATCTATATTGGTGGAGGTACACCATCTTCATTAAACACTAAGCAACTCAGGTCTTTATTGGAAATAATTACGAAGAAGTTTGACATTACAAAATGTGAGGAATTTACGATAGAAGTAAACCCGGGTGATTTAGGGAAAGATAAAATCAACTTGCTAAAAGCATTTGGGGTAAGCAGAATATCATTTGGTGTACAGGTTATGAATGACCAGATGCTCGAAGATTTAGGAAGATTACATAGAGTTAGTGATGTATATAAAACCGTTGATCAATTGCAGCAACAAGGATTTATAAATATAAGCCTTGATTTAATCTATGCATTGCCTAATCAGACAGTAGAGCAATTTCAAAAATCATTAAATGAATCGATGGCTTTTAATCTTCCGCATTATTCAACCTACGGATTACAAATAGAGCCTAAAACTGTTTTCTATCACCGATATAAAAAGGGACTTTTGCCTCGTCCTGCTGAGGAGGATGAAGTGCAAATGTACAAAATTTTAAAAGATACGATGAAAAAAGCCAAAGTTGATCAATATGAAATCAGCAATTTTGCAAAACCAGGGTATGAGAGCAAACATAATCAGACGTATTGGAGCAATCAATATTATTACGGGTTTGGAGCGGGTGCGCATGCCTATCTACCAGGAAAACGTATCGCTAATATTCGTGCATTACCTGCCTATGTGAAACAGGCTATGAACGATGGTAAACCAATTCTTCAAGTAGAAAAGATCGGGGTGAAGGAACAGATTGAGGAAGAAATGTTCTTAGGTTTGCGTATGGTAAAGGGGATTAACAAATCTGACTTTAAGAAGAAATTTGGACTTTCAATGGGTGAACTGTATAAACAACCTATAGAAGACTTTGTAAGAACAGGTCTGCTTATTAATACTCATAAAAATCTTCGTTTAACAGATCAAGGTATGTTACTCGCAAATAGAGTATTTGAAAAATTCTTATTGGATGAGGATTTTCAAGAAAAGTATTCCAGTTTAGTACAAGTTTATTGACAAAAAAAATAGGATTTGATAATTTATTAATAGCATTAGCACTCGGAGTTATTGAGTGCTAACAGAGGTGAACATCATGTTAACAGAAAGGCAATTATTAATTTTGCAAGTCATTATTGATGATTTCATCGAGACAGCGCATCCTGTTGGCTCTCGTGCTATTTCAAAAAAAGGCAATGTTTCATATAGTGCTGCTACAATTAGAAACGAAATGGCAGACCTTGAAGATATGGGGTTTTTAGAAAAAACACATTCTTCTTCAGGACGTATTCCTTCTGAAAAAGGTTATCGATATTATGTAGATCATTTAATCGCACCATTCACATTGAAAAAAGATCTAAATATTATTAAGAACATTATCCAAGATGGCTTTTTTGAGTTTGAACAGGTTGTTCAAATGTCAGCTGAAGTATTATCAGAACTGACAAATTATACTTCAATCATTCTGGAACCCGAGTTGTACGAAACCAAATTGAAACAAATACAACTTATAACATTATCAGATCATACGGCAGTTGCTATATTAGTCACGAATACCGGTCATGTCGAACATCGCTCGTTCTCTATTCCTCCTGATGTTAAACCGGCTGATCTGGAGAAAATGGTTAACATTTTAAATGACCGCTTGTATGGCGTTCCAATTGTACGGTTGCCTGAAATGTTTAAAACAGAAATTGCTGCATTGATGAATAGATATTTAAGTGATTTTGAAAAATCCTATGATTACTTAAAAGCAGTATTTTTTAATGCGAGTCCTGTGAAACTATATATTGGCGGAAAATCAAATATACTGATGCAGCCAGAATTTAATGATGTTGATAAGATACGTTCATTTTATTCCATGATGGAAAAAGAAGATGAAATAGCTAATTTGTTAAAAGGCTCCGAAAGTGGTATAAAAGTAACAATTGGACATGAAAATGAAGTGGATGCGATTAAGGATTTTAGTTTAATTACTGCGTCTTATCACTTAGGTGAGGGTCAAATGGGCACAATTGCACTACTTGGTCCAACAAGAATGGAGTATAGAAAGGTTATCTCGTTATTAAAAGGTTTGTCTAATGAAATGACAGATGCATTATATATATGGTATAAAAATAACGAGTAGAAATAAGCGATTCATAGTGGGTGTGAGTGTGGTAGGAGCATCTCTTACCACACCTTTGGAATGCAGTTTATTATGATTACTATTCATGATATAGTTTAATGGGCTATTAAAACGGAGGTGTTATAAATGGAAAAACAAGATAAAGAAGCGATTACTGAAGAAGTGTCTAAATCCAATGATGAAGCTGAAGTTATTGAAGTAATTGATTCAGAGGAAAATGAAAATGTTGTTTCTGCTGACAGTGAACTGGAAGCCCTTCAAAGTGATTTTCAATCTTTGCAACAGGAAAAAGATGAATTATATCAACGAATGCTTCGCTTACAGGCAGAGTTTGATAATTTCAAAAAACGATCGCAAAAGGAAAAAGATGCGGATCGTAAATATAAATCCCAAGATATCGTCAACGAATTATTGCCGGCAATTGATAATTTTGAAAGAGCATTGCAAGTTGAAGTGACAGAGGCTACCTCAAGTTTGATTGAAGGTATTTCGATGGTCTATCGACAGCTTCTGGACGCACTTAAATCACAAGGTGTTGAAATAATTGAATCAGAAGGAAAAGAGTTTGATCCCAATCTGCATCATGCTGTAATGCAAATAGAAGATGGGGAAATGGACTCAAACATTGTAGTAGAAGAATTACAAAAAGGGTATATGCTGAAAGATCGTGTAATTAGACCAGCAATGGTTAAAGTAAATAAATAAATGTATAAGTAGTTAAGGAGGAAATGGATTAATGAGTAAAATTATTGGAATTGACTTAGGAACAACAAACTCTTGTGTATCAGTTATGGAAGGTGGAGAAGCAGTTGTTATCCCTAACCCTGAAGGTAACCGCACCACACCATCTGTTGTAGCATTTAAAAACGGTGAAAGACAAGTAGGGGAAGTAGCAAAGCGTCAAGCAATTACGAACCCAAATACAATTCAATCCGTTAAACGTCATATGGGAACAGATTACAAAGTAAAAATTGAGGATAAAGAATATACTCCACAAGAAGTTTCAGCAATAATTCTGCAGCACATAAAATCTTATGCGGAAGATTATATTGGTGAAAAAGTAGAAAAAGCTGTTATTACAGTCCCAGCTTATTTTAACGATTCAGAGCGTCAGGCTACAAAAGATGCAGGGAAAATAGCTGGACTGGAAGTTGAACGTATCATTAACGAACCTACTGCTGCGGCATTAGCATATGGTATCGATAAAGAGGATCAAGATCAAACGATTCTTGTCTTTGACCTTGGTGGCGGAACCTTTGATGTTTCCATACTGGATATTGGTGATGGAACATTTGAAGTTGTTTCAACTGCAGGTGATAATCGCCTTGGTGGTGACGACTTTGATGAAGTTGTTATTGACCATATGGTACAGGAATTCAAAAAAGAAAATGGTATTGACCTATCCAAAGATAAAATGGCGACTCAACGATTAAAGGATGCTGCAGAAAAAGCGAAGAAGGACCTTTCTGGTGTGTCCCAAACACAAATTTCCTTACCATTTATTACAGCGGGTGAAGCAGGACCACTGCATATGGAAATGAGTTTAACCCGTGCTAAATTTGATGAATTAACTTCAGAATTAGTTGAACGGACAATGGTTCCAACACGTAAAGCACTATCAGATGCTGATTTATCAACAAATGAAATTGATAAAGTTATTCTGGTTGGAGGCTCAACACGTATTCCGGCTGTACAGGAAGCAATCAAACGTGAAATTGGTCAAGAACCTTCTAAAGGAGTTAACCCTGATGAAGTAGTGGCATTAGGTGCAGCAATTCAAGGTGGAGTCCTTCAAGGTGATGTAAAAGATGTAGTATTATTGGATGTTACACCACTTTCATTAGGGATTGAAACAATGGGGTCTGTTTCAACAAAATTAATTGAGCGTAACACAACTATTCCTACTAGTCATTCACAAGTATTCTCAACAGCTGCAGATAATCAAACAGCTGTAGATATCCATGTGCTTCAAGGCGAACGTGAAATGGCAGCCGATAATAAAACATTGGGTCGTTTTCAATTAACGGATATTCCACCAGCACCAAGAGGAGTACCACAAATTGAAGTATCATTTGATATCGATTCAAATGGTATTGTAAATGTTCGGGCAAAAGACATGGGAACAAACAAGGAACAATCCATTACAATTAAATCATCTTCAGGTCTTTCTGATGAAGAAGTCGATCGTATGGTAAAAGAAGCCGAGGAAAATGCAGAAGATGATAAAAAACGCCGTGAAGAAGTTGATCTTCGTAACGAAGCGGATCAATTAATTTTCACTACAGATAAAACAATTAAAGATCTGGGTGAAAAAATCTCAGATGAAGAAAAAGAAAAAGCAGAAGCTGCTAAAGAAGAATTAAAAACAGCAATCGAGTCAGATGATCTGGATCAAATTAAAGAAAAGAAAGAAGCATTGGAAGAACAGGTACAACAGCTGTCTGTGAAGATGTATGAACAAATGCAAAAAGATGCAGAGGCAGCTCAAGGTAGTGAAGATGGACAAAGCAAAGATGACGTTGTTGATGCAGATTATAAAGAAGTAGATGATGAAGAAGATAAAAAATAATAGCTAAAAACTCTAAAGTCAAAGTCAGGATTCTCTTGACTTTGACTTTTTTACTGATAGAAACCTCAGGCGAACATTTGCCACTATAGCTATTATGATGATAAGATAAAACGTATTCAAGTAGTGTATCGGGAGAGTGATTTACAAGTGAGCAAGCGTGATTATTATGATGTCCTTGGCGTTGGCAAGGATGCATCAAAAGAAGATATAAAAAAGGCGTATCGTAAATTAGCTAGGAAATATCATCCGGATGTTAATAAAGAGGATGATGCTCCAGATAAATTTAAAGAAGCCAAAGAAGCGTATGAAGTTTTAAGTAATGAACAAAAACGCTCGCAATATGATCAATTTGGGCATGCAGGTGCCGGAGGTCAAGGCTTTGGTGGCTTTGGCGGAGGCGCGCAGGACTTTGGTGGATTTGGTGATATATTTGATATGTTCTTTGGTGGTGGTGGCCGCCGATCTGATCCAAACGCCCCACAGCAAGGAGCGGATCTCCAATATACAATGGTCTTAGATTTTGAGGAAGCTATTTTTGGAAAAGAAGCAGATATTACCATCCCGAAAGATGAAGAATGTAATACCTGCCGAGGTTCAGGTGCAAAACCGGGAACCAAACCAAAAACATGTTCACATTGTAATGGTACTGGACAGCTAAATCAGGAACAGAATACACCTTTTGGTAGAGTTGTTAATCGAAGAGTATGCCACCACTGTAATGGATCTGGTAAAATAATTCCGGAGAAATGTACTACTTGTGCTGGAAAAGGAAAAGTTAAAAAGCATAAAAAAACTCATATTACGATTCCAGCAGGTATAGATGAAGGTCAGCAAATTCGTGTTACTGGTAAAGGTGAACCAGGGGTAAACGGTGGTCCTCCAGGGGATTTATATGTTGTGGTTCAAGTGAGAGATCATGATTTCTTTGAACGAGATGGCGATCATATATACTGTGAACTCCCACTGAATTATGCACAGGCAGCATTGGGTGATGAAGTAGAAGTACCAACAGTAAATGGAAAAGTTATGCTAAAAATCCCTGCAGGAACTCAATCTGGCAGAACCTTCCGTTTGAAAGGGAAAGGTGCTCCAAATGTTCGGGGTTATGGACATGGAGATCAACATATTATCGTTAAATTAGTCACACCAACGAAATTAACAGATCGGCAAAAAGAATTATTGCGTGAATTTAACGAAATTGGTGGTAATGAATCAACAAATGAGCAGGATAGTTCTTTATTTCAACGGTTTAAGAAAGCTTTTAAAAATGATTAATGATGCTGCTATGCAGCATCATATACATATGCAGGTATTTCTTATTCAGGAAATGGGTGGATCTAAATGAAATGGTCAGAGGTTTGTATTCATACGACAAATGAAGCAATTGAACCAATTTCTAACATCTTACATGAAACAGGTGCAAGTGGTCTCGTTATTGAAGACCCATTAGATTTAGTCAAACAGAGAGAGAATGCTTTTGGAGAAATCTATGAGTTGAATTTGGACGATTATCCGGAAGAGGGTGTATATATTAAAGCATATCTCCCGGTTAATAGTTTTTTAGGAGAAACGGTTGAAGAGATTAAACAAGCAATAAATAATTTAATGCTGTACGATATTGATCTCGGAAAAAATAATGTATCCTTGAGTGAAGTTCATGAAGAAGAATGGGCAACTGCATGGAAAAAGTATTATAAGCCCGTAAAAATTTCTAAGAAAATAACCATAACACCTACATGGGAAGACTATACACCAGTTTCCAGTGATGAAATTATTATCGAGCTTGATCCAGGAATGGCGTTTGGAACCGGTACACATCCGACAACTGTCCTAAGTATACAAGCATTGGAACAATATCTAGAAAAAGATGATGTCGTACTGGATGTAGGTTGTGGGTCAGGAGTACTGAGTATTGCATCAGCCAAGCTGGGTGCAGGGGAAGTATATGCATATGATTTAGATGATATTGCGGTTAAGAGTACGAAACTGAATGCTGAGTTAAATAAATTAAGTAAACAGATCACAACAAAACAAAATAACTTACTTGATCATGTAAATAGAAAGGCAAATATCATCGTATCTAATATTTTAGCCGAAATCATTGTTCGGTTTATTGATGATGCCTGGGAGAATCTTGAACGTGACGGTTTATTTATTACATCTGGTATTATTCAAAATAAGAAACAATTAGTTAAGGGTAAACTGCAGGAAAAAGGATTTGAAATTTTAGAAGTTAATGAGATGGAAGATTGGATTTCAATAGTAGCAAAAAAAGGTTAACTGTATGAATATCCGAAAGCAGGTGTGATGTGCAACGATATTTTGTTCCTGAATCAGAGTGGAATGAGGATAAAGTGATTATTAAAGATAATGATGTTCATCACATACAAAGAGTAATGCGATCAAAAGAGGGTGATCAAGTAATCTGTAATCATCCAGATGGACATGCTGCAATTTGTATAATAATAGCAATTGAATCAGATGAAGTACATTTAAGAATTCAAGAATGGCTGAATGAAACTGTAGAACTCCCAATTAAAGTCACCATTGCACAAGGATTGCCTAAAGGCGATAAATTTGATTTAATATTGCAAAAGGGAACAGAACTTGGTGCATATTCCTTTATTCCTTTTCAGGCTGACAGGTCTGTTGCTGTATGGGATAATAAAAAAATAGAAAAAAAGACGAAACGCTTTTTAAAAATTTTGAAAGAGGCAAGTGAACAAAGTCATCGAAATAGGATACCTGAAATAAAATCCCTGATGTCAATTTCAGATCTATTAAAAGAAAGCAAGAAATATGATGTAAAGATTTTTGCATATGAAGAAGAGGCTAAAACAGTTAATTATCAATCATATGGTACACTATTAAATAAACTTGAAATAGGTCAAAGTCTATTTGTATGTATTGGTCCCGAAGGTGGATTTTCATCTAAAGAAGCAGAGATTTTAAAGAATAATGACTTTTATCCTGTTCGTCTGGGTCCGAGAATATTGCGAACAGAAACAGCAGCTTTATATGCGTTAGCAAGTATTTCCTATCATTTTGAAGAATTGAGGTGTAAATAATGCCAACAGTAGCATTTCATACATTAGGTTGTAAGGTAAATCATTATGAAACAGAAGGTATTTGGCGGATGTTTATGGACAATGGCTATGAACGTGTAGATTTTGACCATGATTCTGACGTTTATGTCATCAATACATGTACGGTAACGAATACCGGCGATAAAAAAAGCAGACAAACGATTCGTCGTGCAATTAGAAAAAACCCGGAAGCAATTGTCTGTGTAACAGGTTGTTATGCTCAGACATCTCCAGGTGAAATAATGGAAATCCCTGGAGTAGATATTGTAGTTGGAACCCAGGATCGGAAAAATATGCTGAAATATATTGATGAACATCAAAAAACAAGAGAGCCAATTAATGGTGTGACAAATATAATGAAAAATCGTGTGTTTGAAGAAATGGATGTTCCTGAATTTACTGATCGTACACGAGCTTCATTAAAAATCCAAGAAGGCTGTAACAACTTTTGCACATTTTGTATCATTCCCTGGTCCAGGGGGCTACTACGCTCAAGGGATCCGGAAAATGTTGTGATGCAGGCACAAAAACTGGCAGATGCAGGCTATAAGGAAATTGTGCTTACAGGGATCCATACTGCTGGATATGGTGAAGATATGAATGATTACAATTTTGCAATGCTTTTAAGAGACTTGGAAACCAAAGTGGATGGACTTAAACGAATTCGTATTTCCTCAATTGAAGCAAGTCAAATAACAGATGAAGTTATTGATGTTCTTGACAAATCCGAAAAAATAGTACGCCATCTGCATATTCCTCTGCAATCTGGATCTGATACCGTACTCGCAAGAATGCGCAGAAAGTACTCAAGCGAATTTTATAAAGAAAAAGTACAAAAGATTCGGGGGGCATTACCTGGATTGGCAATTACTTCGGATGTAATTGTTGGTTTTCCAGGTGAAACGGATGAAGAATTCAGGCAAACCTATGATTTTATCAAAGAAGTTGGTTACTCAGAACTCCATGTATTTCCATTTTCCAGACGTACTGGAACACCGGCAGCCCGGATGAGTGATCAAGTGGATGAAGATCTTAAAAATGAACGGGTACATCAATTAATCGAATTGTCAGATCAATTGGCTAAAGAATATGCTTCTGCTTATGAAAATGAAGTTTTAGAAGTGATTCCCGAAGAACGGGTTCATGATGAAAATCACCCTGAATTATTAATCGGCTATACGGATAACTATATGAAAGTACAGTTTGAAGGAACTCCGGATATGATTGGGAAAATTGTACGGGTAAAAATAACAAACGCTGGCTATCCAATTAATAAAGGTATTTTTGTAAGAATTATGGATACAGCAACACATGCACAAGCGAAAGTAAATTAAAAATATATCCAGTCAGGTGACTGGATATATTTTTTTGCTCTTTACAATACTTGCTTAATCAATTAATATATATTAATGGGCAAATTACTTACTTAGGTAAATAATTTAAGGAGTAACTTAAAATATGATATTTTATAATGAAAACCTTGTACATCTTATCAACCAAAAATACCGTTTTTTAACGAAAGAGCTTAATCTGGTATTAAATGAATTTGGGTTGTACCATTCTCAATGGACGATTCTTTATTGTTTATACACCAAAGGAGCAATGACTCAGACAGCTATTTGGCGGTATTTAAACGTTGAAGCACCTACGATTACCAGAACCGTAAAAAAATTAGAGGAAAATGGCTGGGTTGCAAGAATAAAAGGAGAGGATAAAAGGGAAAACATCATCAATCTGACTAAACAATCTCACATGAAAATTCACTCGATTAAATACCGAATAGAATTATTTGAAAATGAAATATTAAAAGGTTTATCCATTTGTGAACAAGAGACTTTGAAAGGATTACTTCAAAAAATCGGCCCTGAGGAGAGAATTGATCTAGATGAAAAATAATGCAAGACGGCCTGTTTGGACGAAAGATTTTATAGGTATTTCCATAACTCACCTTATCATCTTTCTTATTTTTTATACGCTATTAACCACATTGCCAATCTATGTTATCCAGTCATTGGGAGGAAACGAAGCACAGGGTGGCTTATTAGTTACAGTTATGCTGCTTGCAGCAATATTGGTGAGACCTATATCCGGCAGAATATTGGAAGTATTAGGCAAGAAAAATACATTGATGATTACTGTAGTAGCTTTTGCAATTACTACATTTTTTTATTTGGTCTTTGATCAATATCATTCATTATTAATTTTACGTTTTATTCATGGACTGTCTTTTGGAATTGCAACTACAGCGACAGGGGCGATTGCAGCAGACACAATTCCGGGAGAGCGTAAAGGTGAGGGACTTGGATATTTTGCTATGGCGACTAATATAGCTATGGTAATTGGCCCTTTTATCGGATTATCTATGCTGCAAATCACCTCGTTTAAGATGCTTTTCATTCTTTTAAGTATATTAATCCTATTGGCAGTTGTTTGTGCATGGATTGTTAAAGTACCAAAGTTGCCAAAAGTAAATAAAAGTGATATGAAAAGAAAGATGACCATTCATGATATCTTTGAATTAAAGGCATTGCCGATAGCTAGTATTGCCGCACTTATTTCATTTGCTTATGCTGGTATACTTTCATTTATTTCGGTTTATGCTAATGCATTGGATCTTGACGCTGTTGCGAGTTATTTCTTTGTTGTATTTGCATTTGTCATGATTATTACAAGACCTTCATTTGGAAGAGCATTTGATAGCAGAGGTCCCAGTTTTATAATTATTCCGAGTCTCTTTGTCTTTGCAATAGGACTAGTAATACTTAGTTTCACACAAACTGCGCTTGTTCTGCTTATAGCAGCTGCTATAATTGGTTTGGGGTATGGTTCATTATTACCAAGCTTCCAAACAATGGCAGTACAATCAACAGCTGAGCATCGCAGCGGCCATGCAACAGCAACCTTCTTTACCATGTATGATATCGGAATTGCTTTAGGAACCTATATTTTAGGTATTATTGTAACGTATGTGAGCTTTCGTTCGATTTATATAATTTGTGCAGCAATAATTTTTGTCGTGTTAATACTGTTCAGTTTATATCAGTTAAATACTAAAAAAGGAGAAAGAGAAATTAACTAGATTATAATTAGATTTTTCCTTTCCGTCATGCTATGATGACTTTAGAGGTACGTACAACGAAATATGAAAGGAAGATTGAAGTGACTATAAACTTAGCGAAGTACATTGATCATACACAATTAAAACCTGATACAACAAAAGAAAAAATCCAGCAGATCGTTGCGGAAGCGAGGGAATATGAATTTGCTTCTGTTTGTGTTAACCCATATTGGGTATCTTTTTGCTATGAAAACCTTAAGGATACATCTGTAAAGGTTTGTACTGTTATAGGATTTCCTCTTGGTGCTACATCTACCGAGACAAAGGTCTTTGAAACAAAACAAGCAATTAATGATGGAGCTACGGAAGTGGATATGGTAATAAACGTAGGAGAACTTAAGTCTGGAAATGATCAAGTTGTTAAGGCTGATATAGTAGCAGTAGTAAATGCTGCAAAAGGCGATGCTTTAACAAAGGTTATTATCGAAACGTCCCTACTATCTACCGATGAAAAAGTTCGAGCATGTAAATTAGCAAAAGAAGCAGGTGCCGACTTTGTTAAAACCTCCACTGGGTTCTCCGGTGGAGGTGCAACGATGGAAGATATAAAATTAATGCGCCAAGCTGTTGGAAGTGAAATGGGTGTTAAAGCGTCGGGAGGCGTTCGTGATCTAAAAGCAACGAAAGCAATGATCGAAGCAGGTGCAACCAGAATCGGCGCTAGTGCAGGAATTGATATTATAAAAGGAAATGAGAGTTCTTCTGATTATTAATTATTAAATATAGATCAAATGTTCATTTCATAATAATAGATCATTCTTATCTCGGTGAAGTCTATTTATTTAATAAAATTTAGATAGATAAAAAATAATATGTTGACCTGTAAGTTGGAATATATTATACTATTTTAAGGCATATGATATCCATATACATATGTCTGTACAATCTTTTTTGTGCTTCGGAGGGAGGGAAATTAGCATGTCAAATACAACTCGCGTTCGTAAAAACGAGTCTCTTGAGGATGCTCTTCGTCGCTTCAAGCGTAGTGTATCAAAAAGTGGTACATTACAGGAATATCGTAAGCGTGAACACTATGAAAAACCTAGCGTAAGACGTAAAAAGAAATCTGAAGCTGCTAGAAAACGTAAATTCTAAAAAGGATGCGAAAAAAGCATGGCATTACTTGAACAGCTGAATCAGGATATGAAGCAGGCGATGAAGAATAAGGATAAAGAAACCTTAAATGTAGTTCGCATGGTTAAAGCTTCAATACAAAATGAGTCAATCAAGCTTGGTAAAGATACACTTTCTAAAGACGAAGAATTAACCATTTTGTCCAGAGAGTTAAAACAAAGAAAAGATTCCCTCCAAGAATTCAAATCAGCTGGACGCAATGATCTTGTTGAAAAAATTGAAATTGAACTCAATATTTTACAGAAATATATGCCAAAACAGCTTACTGTTGATGAACTCGAGGCAATTATTCAACAGGCGATTCAAGAAGTTAATGCAACATCCCAGAAGGATATGGGTAGAGTTATGGGCGTTGTTATGCCAAAGGTAAAGGGCAGAGCAGATGGTTCTAAAATAAACCAACTCGTACAAAAACATTTGAATTAAATTAGATAAAAGGACCTTGTCAACAAAATGACAGGGTCCTTTTGATGTGATATTATTTAAGTAATTATGTTGTTGGTTGAAATAATTGAAACCAATAGCTGGTATATTTCGTATACAATATAAATGCCGAAAGTGGGGTGAAAATTTTGCCAGGTAAACGTAAACGAATTACAATATACATAATTGTATTGCTTTCATTATTTTCCACTATGTTCCATACTGCCACTGCAGACCTTGTTCAAGCGAATGACGGAAGTGGTAAATCAGTTTTCTTTATACCTATTGAAAAAGAGGTTGAACGTGGTCTCGAGGCATTTTTGTCCCGAACAACTAATGAAGCCGTTGAAGAAGGAGCTGATCACATTGTTTTTGAAATTGATACTCCAGGTGGGAGAGTGGATTCTGCCGGTCAAATTGGTAGAATTATACAGGATTTAGAAATACCTACAACTTCTTTTATCGTTAATCAGGCCTTGTCTGCAGGTTCCTACATTGCTTTGTTTACAGATTCAATATATATGAAACCACATGCAACGATGGGAGCAAGCGGTGTTATTAATCAGGATGGTACCGCTGCAGATAAAAAAGCACAATCAGCGTGGTTGGAAGCTATGCGCAGTGCGGCTGAATCAAAAGGAAGAGACCCACTATATGCAGCAGCAATGGCAGATATGGACATTGATCTTCCTGAATATGGAGCTCCTGAAGGGAAATTTCTAACACTGGGCCCTGGAGATGCTCTTAAGGTTGAATATTCAAAAGGAACTGTTGATGACCGTGTGGAGTTATTACATGAGTTAGGTTTATCTAATGCTACAGTTATTGAAAAGGAAACGACTTTTGCTGAAGAGCTTGCCAGATTTTTAACAAACCCTGTTGTTATACCTATTCTATTGTCTTTAGCTAGTTTGGGGTTAATTGTGGAATTATATTCCCCAGGATTTGGGGTACCTGGAATAATGGGCTTGGTCTCACTCCTTTTATTTTTCTATGGACATATCGTTGCAGGATTAGCAGGCATGGAAGCAATAATACTACTCATTATCGGAATTGCTCTAATAATAGCCGAGTTTTTTGTACCTGGTGGAATAATTGGTTTACTCGGTGCAGGAGCTGTTATTGGGTCGTTATTTATGTCAGGTTATGATCTTGGTCATATGTCAATGAGTATTGGAATTGCTTTTATAGTTGCGTTGGTTGCCGCAGTTATTTTATTTAGAAGAATAGGAATGGATAAGGGAGTTTTTCGCCATATTATTCTAAGAGATCAAACAACAACTGAATTAGGCTATGTATCTTCCGTGAATCGATTGGAGTTAATTGGTTTGAAAGGTGTTACAGTTACACCACTAAGGCCATCTGGAACAGCAGTATTGAATGATGAGCGGCTGGATGTTATATCTGAAGGCGGATTTATTGAAGCTAACAAACAAATAAAAGTTGTGAAGGTAGAAGGAGTTCGTATTGTTGTTAGAGAAATCTAATATATAATAAATTTAAAATATACAGGAGGAATTTTAATGGAATTAGCAGAACTTATGCCGTTTATAATAGTTGCGGTAATATTGATCGTATTAGCGATTTTATTCACTTTTATTCCAGTAGCATTATGGATTAGCGCTTTGGCGGCTGGTGTTAAGGTTGGTATCTTTACATTGATTGGGATGCGACTGCGCCGGGTAGTACCTAATCGAGTAATTAACCCGTTAATCAAAGCCCATAAAGCTGGATTGAATGTTAAAACAAACCAACTTGAGAGTCATTATTTGGCGGGTGGTAATGTAGACAGAGTAGTAAACGCATTAATTGCTGCACATAGAGCAAATATCGAATTACCATTTGAACGTGGTGCTGCAATTGATTTAGCAGGTCGTGATGTGCTGGAAGCAGTACAAATGAGTGTTAACCCTGAGGTTATTGAAACTCCTTTTATCGCAGGTATAGCGATGGATGGAATTGAAGTAAAAGCAAAAGCCAGAATAACTGTAAGAGCGAACATCGATCGCCTTGTCGGTGGTGCAGGGGAAGAAACAATTATTGCCCGTGTGGGTGAGGGTGTTGTAAGTACAATTGGTAGTTCGGAAACACATGCAAGAGTGTTAGAAAATCCCGATTCCATCTCACATACAGTATTAAGTAAAGGATTAGATGCTGGAACTGCTTTCGAAATCTTGTCGATTGATATTGCAGATGTGGATATCGGTAAAAACATTGGTGCCATCCTGCAAACAGATCAAGCGGAAGCAGATAAAAATATTGCTCAAGCTAAAGCAGAAGAACGACGAGCAATGGCTGTTGCACAAGAACAGGAAATGCTTGCACGAGTACAAGAAATGCGTGCAAAAGTTGTGGAAGCAGAAGCAGATGTACCACTTGCACTAGCAGAAGCATTACGTTCTGGTAATTTAGGTGTTATGGATTATATGAATTACAAAAACATTGATGCCGATACGGATATGCGTGATACAATAGGCAAATTATCTAATGATAGTAATGATGAAAATGATAAAAATGATAATAACTAATACCATGTCTGATCATAAAGGAGGGGTTTGATGGAAGGGCTTATTGGACTTTTTGAAGCGCTTATGAGTAACTTTTTCATCGTCATTATAATAATCGCAGGAATTATTGGCTTTTTTAGAGATAATTCAGCGAAACAAAAAGAGCAACAGCAAAGAAAGCCAAATAATCGGCCCAGACCAACTGCTACTCCTTCTGGTAGTAATAACCCAACTCAAAAGGGTTCTCGCAAATACCAGTCTGATAAAGAGGTTTATACGACATCTATTGAGGAACAGCAAAATGTACAAATGGAGCAATTGGCAAATCGTTATAAAGTAAATGCTAACCAAGCACTCAATGAACTTTCACATGATGCTATAATAGGAAATACATTGCGTGAACCAAAAAAAGAGCTGTCACAAAGTCAGGAAAGTTTAAAAAGGCAAATTGGCAGTAACTTAAATAAAAAAGGTTTAATCAATGGTATTATCATGTCTGAAGTCTTAGGACCACCCAGAGCTTCGAAACCATATCGAAGTGTTATTGGGCAGCGGAGGAAATAACTTAATAACCAGGCTTATTGCTAAGGGGATTCTTGAAAGAGTATTGCTCTTCTTTAGCAGCACTTAAACGCCAAAGTGCAAGCCTTAGTTACACTTATGCTGATTGCATATAAGGGTATACGTTATCAGTGAAATAAAAGTCATCAACAGGTAAGCGGATAATGCTTGTCATGTTGGTGGCTTTTTTTGGTTCTTATATTTTCTCTGCTTTCATAAATATGTATGTGAGAGGGGGCTGCATAAATGAGTAAATTTCAGCAACGAATTAGACCATGGTTAATAAAATATCTTGCACTTCCTTCTGATGTAATACTAGAACTACCGAGAATAACAATAATTGGACAATTACACGTTTATATTGAAAATCATCAGGGGTTAGAAAAATATTCAGATAGCGAGCTTAAACTAAAGACGAATAAAGGATATATAGAAATTATTGGTAAATCTTTTGTTTTAAAGATGATGCTGCCAGAAGAAATTTTATTAGAAGGAACGATTCAGGAAGTGAAATTCACCCCTGATCACTGAAGGAGGAGGCAATGAAAAATACACAAGGTTCTTATTTTACTGGATATGTGACCATTTTGATAAAGGGAGACAGGCCAGAACTGTTTTTTCAAAAGTGCATTGACAGTGGAATTATTATATGGAATGTGCGAAAACTTGCAAACGATGCTTGTGAAGGCAATATAAAATTATATGATATTAAACAAATAAAAAAACTAAGACATGGAACAAATTATAAAATTAATTTTACGAATAGGAAGGGGTATCCGTTTTTAGTTAAACGGTTTATTAGAAAAAAGCCATTATTAATGGGGATTATATTAAGTTTGGTCCTAATTGTTCTCTTATCCAATATTATTTGGGAAGTTAAGATAACAGGAGTTCCAAAGAATATTGAAGAAAAAATCAGTAGACAATTGGATAGTTATGATATACATCCAGGTTCGTGGATTTTTTCGCTTGAATCGCCGAATATTATTCAGCAAAAATTAATAGAAGATGTTCCGGAGTTATTATGGGTTGGTGTAGAACAAAAAGGGACAACCTTCTTCTTGGAAGGTGTAGAAAAGATCATAGTAAAAGAAGAAGAAATTCAAGGACCCCGTAATTTAATTGCTACTAAGAAAGGTATTATTAAAAAAATGTATGTTTCAAAGGGGCTTCCTAAAGTAGAGGTTAATGATTATGTGGAGCCTGGTGATGTACTCGTTTCAGGAATAATAAACGGTTTGGAAGAAGAAGCTGAACCTGATAAAAAAGAGGAGCAATTGGAGCTTGTTGCTGCTGAAGGTGAAATCATAGCTACAACCTGGTATGAAGTAACTGTAACAGTGCCGTTAAGGGGAGATTATGAGCAATTAACAGGGAACCAGAAAAAAAAATACTATTTGCGTTTCGGTAATTTTCGATTGCCTGTTTGGGGGTTTAGAAACCCTGAATATGATCATGTTCATCGGGAAATCAATGAGGAAAATATAAAACTATTCAATTGGAATTTACCGATTAAAATAGGTGAAACAATATTAAGTGAAAAAATGGCCAATGAAATAAATAGATCGAAAGAGGATGCTGTACAAATTGGGATAAGTCAGGCGAAAAGTGAGCTTAAACTACAATTAGGTCCAAATGCACAAATTATCTCTGAAAAAGTTTTGCAAGAAACCACGGACAATGGTAAAGTTAAATTAAACTTATATATTAATGTGGAAGAAGATATTGCTAAAGCACAACCTATAAATCAAGGAGATTGATTATGCCAGGAAACCTAACAGAAATAGACCTGCAATTAACAAGTCAAAGTGAAGCATTAGCTTTATTTGGTACAAATGATAAATATCTAAAACAGATTGAAGAACAGTTGCATGTTTCCATCGTAACCCGAGGTGAACTGGTTAGCGTATCGGGAACAGATAATGATATATTATTTGTACAAAAGATTTTGCTGACACTTTTATCAGTTATTAGAAAAGGATCAACGATTTCCGAGCGTGATGTAGTTTATGCTGTAGATCTAGCGAAAGATGGCAAAATAGAACAATTTGAAACACTCTTTGAAGATGTGATAACAAAAAATGCAAAAGGAAAATCAATTCGTGTAAAAACATTAGGACAAAAAGGTTATATATCTGCAATAAAATCAAAAGATCTTGTATTTGGCATCGGTCCTGCGGGTACAGGTAAAACATATTTAGCAGTAGTAATGGCCGTACATGCGTTAAAAAGCGGAAATGTAAAACGAATAATTTTGACTAGACCTGCAGTGGAAGCTGGAGAAAGCTTAGGATTTCTACCAGGTGATTTAAAGGAGAAGGTCGATCCTTATTTACGTCCGCTATACGATGCTTTACATGATGTATTGGGTGCAGAACACACATTGCGTCTAATTGAAAGAGAGACAATAGAAATAGCCCCGCTGGCATATATGCGTGGTAGAACATTAGATGATGCGTTTGTCATTTTGGATGAGGCACAGAATACGACACAAGAACAGATGAAAATGTTTCTAACTCGGTTAGGCTTTGGATCTAAGATGGTTATAACTGGTGATATTACTCAAATAGATTTACCTAAAGGAATGAAGTCAGGATTGCATGTTGCAAATCAACTATTGGATTCGGTAAAGGGGATTTCATTTATACATTTAGATGAGACAGATGTAGTCAGACATCCATTAGTACAGAAGATTATAGCTGCATATGAAAAGAACAGCTAGTAGGGATGTTCTAGAAATAAGACCCTAAAAAATGGGTCTTATTTCTATATCAAGTTCTATAACGGGGTGAAACGTATGAAAAAGAAAAGAATGTTTCCTGTAAAATTACCATTCAGTATGAATAATAAATATATTTTTATTTTATTACCAGTAACGATCTTAGCTGCTTTTTTCTTTTTTGTTACATTAAATAATGTACATACTGAAACCTATGATTTAGAACGGTTTAATAGTGCGAAAGAAACGATTCATTCTCCAATAACGATTGAAAACGAGCAGGAAACAGAACGAAAAATGAGAGAAACTGTGCAATCTGTAGAAGACAGATACAATATTTCTAATGAAATTACTGAAGAACGTGTGGCATATGTAGATGAAATATTTGAAGCTATAAGAAAATTAGAAGAAGAAAATACTAATAAAGATGAAGACTCCGGTGAAGAAAATGCAGCGGTGCCTTTGTCGAATCAGGAAAAAATTCAACAATTAAAACAAATCCTTTCCCCGGAAATAACGGAACAATTAAACGAGGAAGTATTATCACAATTAATAGCAGTACCCAGCAGTGAACGGGAAAAAGGCAGGACCTTATTTATTTCTTCATTGGAAGATACGCTCGAAAATGGTGTTCGAATAGAAAATACTCAAAGTGCCGTATCGACGATGAAACAAAATATAAAATATTCTACAATGGATAGTAATTTAAAGGATTCTTTAACGAAACTTAGTGAATTTGCTGTTGTTGAGAATTCATTCTTTGACATCGATAAAACAAATATTGCACGCAAAGAAGCTGCCAGCAGTGTTGACCCTGTAATGATTAGAGCTGGTGAAGTTATTGTTAGAGAAGGACAAATAATCACAAATGAAATATATGAAAAATTAAATTTGGTTGGTTTACTTAATAAAGAACGAAATGTCTTTCCAATTATTGGTCTATCTCTGTTAATTATTTTGATTAGTAGCGTTATTGCCTATGAGATGTTTAGACTAAATAAAATTGGTCAATTAGATAGGGGAAAAATAGGATCGATTGTTTTTATTAGTATTATAGTCGTTTTATTAATGAAAATTGTCAGTTTGTATTCCAATACAGGAAATCAATTGTTCTATGTTGTCCCAGTTGCCACAGGAGTATTATTGATTAAATTACTAATTCATGAGCGTTCAGCAATTATATTGGCCGGTCTATATGCTATTTTAGGAAGTATTATATTTAATAGTCAAATACCCGGTTCTCTAAATGTGGAAGCGGGAACCTATTTCTTTTTCTCACAGCTAGCTGGAGTAATATTCCTTATGAATGTGAAGGATCGTTTCGCCATCGTAAAAGCGGGATTTGGAATGATCACGGTAAATATTATTACTGTACTATTATTTTTATTTCTTTCATTTGAAAAATATGCAATAAGTGATTTATTTATACAGGCTGGCTTTGCAGCAGCTGCTGCTTTTCTTTCAGCAGTACTGACAATAGGATTATTACCATTTTTTGAGACGAGCTTAGGGATCCTGTCCGATATTAAATTATTGCAATTATCCAGCCCCAATCAACCATTGCTGAAAAAACTGTTAACGGAAGCTCCAGGAACATATCATCATTCTATAATGGTTGCGAACATAAGTGAAACAGCTTGTGAGGCAGTGGGGGCAAATGGTTTACTTGCCAGGGTTGGTGCTTATTATCATGATTTAGGCAAAACAGTAAGACCCCACTATTTTATTGAAAATCAATTGTCGATTAATAATCCGCATGATGAACTTCCGCCTAGACAAAGTGCGGAAATAATTATTAATCATCCTTATGACGGAGCTGATATGTTAAAAGAACATCGATTACCGAAGGAGATTATAGATATTGCCAGTCAGCATCATGGGACATCCTTGCTGAAATATTTTTATTATAAAGAAATAGAAACAAATAAACATGCCAATGAAGAAAACTATAGATATCCAGGGCCGAATCCACAAACTAAAGAAGCTGCTATCATTTGTATATCTGATTCAGTAGAAGCTGCAGTGCGGTCTTTGAAGGAACCTACGGAAGAAAAAATTGAAGAAATCGTTTCATCCATTGTGAATGATCGCATGATGGATGGACAATTGGATGAAAGCCCACTTACGTTAAAAGAACTCAAAATTGTTCACCGTACGATTTGTAATACGCTAAAGGGGATATTCCATTCAAGAATACAGTATCCAATGAAGGAGGCAAAATAAATGTATATTGATTTTCACGATGACACAAGATCAGTACCTACAGATTACATCGATTTATTGCAACGACTAATTATTTTTGCTGCTGGGAAAGAAGATATCTCAAAGGAGGCGGAAGTATCCATCAACTTTGTTGATAACAAAAAAATTCAGGAGCTAAATCGAAACTATCGTCAAAAGAATGTGCCAACAGATGTTATTTCTTTTGCCTTACAGGATTCTGTCGAAGGAGAACTAGCTATTATTGGTGAAGACATACCGTTGGTTTTAGGGGATATTGTAATATCTGTAGATAAGGTGAAGGAACAAGCGAAAGAATATAATCATTCATTCGAGAGAGAGTTAGGGTTTTTAGCCGTTCATGGTTTTCTTCATTTAATAGGATATGACCACATGAAGAAAGAAGACGAAGAAAAGATGTTTAGAAGACAAGATGAGATACTTGGTGAATTTGGAATTGAAAGGTAAAAAAAGATGGATAGGATTTTCTTTCGCTTGGAATGGCATAAAAACAGCAGTTAAAACAGAGAGAAATTTTAAAATTCATTTACTGGCTGCAATGCTTGTTAGCATTGCTGGTCTTTTTTTCCATTTGTCAAAAATGGAATGGGTTGTCATTCTCTTAGTAATTGGAATGGTTTTAGTTACAGAATTAATAAATACTGTAATAGAAAAAATGATTGATTATCTGAAGCCGGATATGCATCCAACAGCAAAGGTTATAAAAGATATTGCTGCGGGTGCAGTGTTGATTTCAGTGATTATTGCATTAGTAATTGGCTTGATTATTTTTATCCCAAAACTATATATGTTTTTATAAAAGCCTTATTAGTAGGCTTTTTATTTTTGAAAGGTACAAAAAGTATAGTTTTGGAGAATTAAACAAGATTGTAGAAGTTATAAAGGAATTAAAGAAACTTTTAACAGGTTTTGTCGATTATGTGAAAGTTGCCTCTATTTGTAGTAATATATAAGAAAATCGAATCTGCTCAAGAAACAAAAAGCATAAGAATGAGATGAAAGCGTATGCGACTTGCAAGAGTTATCCAGATAGATGTAAGGGCAACTGTTTGATGTCAGAATTAGATTAGAAAACTGTCATGGAGGATACAACATGGAAAATAATTATAAATCTGGATTTATAGCAATTATTGGCAGACCCAATGTTGGGAAATCTACGTTTATGAATAGAGTAATCGGGAAAAAAATTGCCATTATGAGTGACAAGCCACAAACGACAAGAAATAAAATTCAAGGAGTTTTAACGGAAAATGATGGACAAATGGTATTTATAGATACTCCTGGTATTCATAAACCTAAACATCGTTTGGGGGATTTTATGGTAAAAATTGCTGAAAATACATTGAACGAAGTTGATGCCGTAATCTTTATGATTAATGCAAAAGAAGGTTATGGAAAAGGAGATCAATATATTCTAGATCGTTTACAACAGGTGAAACAACCAGTATTTCTAATTATTAATAAAATTGATTTAATTCATCCAGATGAATTATTCCCTTTAATCAAACAATATAAAGATAAGTATGATTTTGAAGAAGTAATTCCTATTTCAGCTTTACAAGGTAACAATGTTACACATTTACTTGATGTACTAAAAGGTCATTTACCTAAAGGTCCACAGTATTATCCAGCAGATCAAGTTACCGATCATCCTGAACGATTTATTATTAGTGAATTGATAAGAGAAAAAGTTTTACATTTAACAAGGGAAGAAATACCACATTCAATTGCGGTTGTGCTTGAAAATATTGAAAAAGGAGATTCAAATACAATTTTTATCCAAGCAACTGTTATAACCGAGAGAAAAACCCAAAAAGGAATATTAATCGGAAAACAAGGAAGCATGTTGAAAAATATTGGCAAAAATGCACGTAAAGATATTGAAGCATTACTTGGTACTAAAGTGTATCTGGAACTATGGGTAAAAGTGAAAAAAGACTGGCGCAATAAACAAAGTCAGCTGCATGAATATGGATTTCGCAGTGATGAATATTAAACATGGAAAATTTTTATACTAATTGTTTTAAGCAGGTATGGTCATTCTAAGTAATAGTTACATTTTCATAACACATTAAAAGAAAGGTGGGGTTTCTTGTGATCGATATTACCTGGAAAGTATTCAGCCAAACGGGAAACATTGAAACCTATTTATTAATGAAAGAGTTGGAAAATGAACCAAATCTAGATGAACTGGGTCAGAAAGCAAACGAAGAATTGACATCATTGGATACAAAATAATAAAAATGCACTCTCGCTTTTTCATGGAGAAAAGGTCGGATTAGGATGTTATCCATGCAATCTGATAGGACAAGAAAGGTGAAGTTGTGTGCTTGAAAAAATGGATGGTATTGTTCTAAAAACACAGGATTATGGAGAAACGAATAAAATAGTAACTATTTTCAGTAAGAACCTTGGTAAGTTTACGGCACTGGCGAGGGGTGCTAAAAAACCTAAAAGCAGAATGGCTGCTGTAACGCAGCCATTTATTTATGGTGGGTTCTTTGTTTATGTAAATAGTGGATTAAGTACGATACAACAAGGGGAAGTTATCCATTCATTTCGCAAAATTCGCGAAGATATTATAAAAACCGCTCACACCGCATACATTACTGAGTTGACAGATAAATTGCTTGATTTTAAAAGCCCGGATGTTTATGTATATGAGCAGTTATACCAAACAATGTGCTGGATTTCTGAAAATGAAGATGCTGCAATACCAATAATGATGTACGAACTAAAATTATTTCAAAAAGGTGGATTTGCGCCAACTGTAGATAAGTGTGTTCATTGTGGAAATAAAGCGGAGCTATTTTCCTTCTCCATCGCAGAAGGGGGGCTATTATGTAATAGATGCAGGAACATTGACAATGAGGCAATTGCTCTTCCAAATGCCGTCGTTAAATTATTCAATGTATTTGCTACTGTTGAACTGGAACGTGTTGGTTCTATTTCTGTAAAAACGGAAAACAAAAATCTAATGCGTCAAATTATCGATGCTTATTATGATCAGTATGGTGGATTTTATTTAAAGTCCCGTAAATTTTTAAATCAATTGGATCTTCTGAAATAATCTGAACTAATTAATTTAATTGACAATGTAGTATCTTATGCAGTATTATTTGTACATATAATTATTATAAATTATATTGCTGAGAAAGAGAATAGTATGTATTGTATTCTATTTATAGCGAGTCTAGGATAGTGTAAGCTGGACAATGGATCAATAAGGAATGGCACTCTTGAGCAATTCGTATAAAGTGGCTCTACGGTGAAACGTGAGCAAATAGGGTGGAACCGCGGGCTAAAATCCGTCCCTATGTCTATATTTCATAGACATAGGGACGGATTTTATTTTTGCTTGAAAGAAAGTATATCCTTTTTGCCAATAAAAAAATATATCCATATTTCTTACTGCATATAGTGCAACTAAACATCACCAAAAGGCTTGCACTTTAAAGTATCTGGGAAAACAATTAAGCTTTTTAGAATCCCTTAATCGAATACCAAGTTTTCTAATTAAATAATTAATGGAGGGTATGTGAATCATGAATATACAGGATATGATTTTAACACTGCAAAAACACTGGTCAGAACAAAATTGCATTATTATGCAGGCATATGATGTTGAAAAAGGCGCAGGCACTATGTCACCAATGACATTGCTGCGCAGTTTAGGGCCGGAACCTTGGAATGTAGCTTATGTCGAGCCATCAAGGAGACCGGATGATGGTCGCTATGGTGAGAATCCAAACCGTTTATATCAGCATCATCAGTTTCAGGTAATTATGAAACCATCTCCTAATAATATTCAGGAACTGTATTTGGAATCATTAAAAAAACTTGGAATAGATCCGCTTCAGCATGATATCCGTTTTGTTGAGGATAATTGGGAAAATCCAACATTAGGCGCTGCTGGGTTAGGCTGGGAAGTATGGTTGGATGGGATGGAAATAACTCAATTTACTTATTTTCAACAAATTGGCGGACTAGAAGCGAGTCCTGTGTCTGTTGAATTAACTTATGGTATTGAGCGACTTGCTTCATATATTCAGGATAAAGAAAATGTATTTGACTTGGAATGGACAAATGGAGTTACTATTCATGATATATTCTTTCAGCCTGAATTTGAACATTCAACATATACATTTGAAGAATCCAATACAGATATGCTTTTTCAATTATTTACAATGTATGAACAAGAAGCAAAAACTACCATGGAAAAAGGCTTGGTTTTCCCATCTTACGATTATGTTTTGAAATGCTCTCATACCTTTAATTTACTTGATGCAAAAGGAGTTATTTCTGTGACAGAAAGAACAGGTTATATTGCAAGAATTAGAAACCTGGCAAGGAATATTGCGAAGACATATGTTGACGGAAGAGAAAAACTAGGTTTTCCAATGCTGAAAAAGGAGGAGAAGTAAATGGCTAAAGATGTTATTTTTGAAATTGGACTAGAGGAATTGCCAGCACGTTTTGTCGATGACGCTGAAAAACAGCTAGCTGAACAGACAAAAGTCTGGTTAAAAGACTTACGAATTTCTTATGATACGATTACTTCTTTTTCGACACCGAGAAGACTAGCCGTTTTAATCAATGGCATAGCGGAAGAACAAACGACGATTGAAGAGGAAGCAAAGGGACCTGCAGAAAAAATAGCAAAGGATTCAGATGGTAACTGGGCCAAGGCAGCACTAGGCTTTATAAAAGGTCAAGGTAAAACAATGGCTGATATCTATACCAAAGAAGTAAAAGGTACAACATATATTTTTGTGAAAAGGCATATAGAAGGAAAGCCAACTGCGGATTTGTTACCCGGATTTAAAGAAATAGTAACGTCTATACATTTTGAGAAAAATATGCGATGGGCTAAAGAAACACTTCGGTATGCTCGTCCGATCAGGTGGCTTGTAGGTTTATTTGGAGAAGAAGTTATTCCTTTTGAAATTGCTAGTGTGAAAACGAGTAATGTAACATATGGTCATCGGTTTTTAGGAAAAGAGATTATTTTGAAAAAGCCAATGGAATACCAGGAAGTATTGCGCAAAAATTTCGTTGTGGCTGATTCTAAAGAGCGGGAAAGATTAATCCTTGAAGGAATAGAACGACTGGAAGAAAAAGAGGGTTACAAAATTCCTGTTGAACAAGATCTATTAAATGAAGTGCGAAATTTAGTTGAGTTTCCCACTGTATTTGCTGGTTCCTTTGAAAAACAATTTTTACAGTTGCCATCAGAAGTATTAATTACATCCATGAAAGAACATCAGCGTTATTTTCCTGTTAAATCTATTGAAGGAGCACTTTTGCCACATTTTGTTGGTGTAAGAAATGGGGATACTCATGCAATAAATACAGTTATAAGAGGAAACGAGAAAGTGCTGCATGCGCGATTATCAGATGCACAATTTTTCTATCAAGAAGATCAAAAAAACACAATCCATTATTACTTGGAAAAACTAAAGCGTGTTGTTTTTCAGGAAAAATTAGGAACGATAAGTGATAAAGTGAAACGTGTTGTCCATATTACACATCTGTTATCAGAGCAGTTAGAGCTGGATAAAGAGACTGTAGCTAATGCAATGCGAGCTGCTGAAATATGCAAGTTTGATCTAATGACAAATATGGTAAATGAATTCACAGAACTTCAAGGTATCATTGGGGAAAAGTATGCGTTATATTATGGTGAGGATAAAGCTGTTGCGAAAGCTATCAGCGATCACTATTTACCAAAACAGGCAAATGGTTCATTACCAAATTCTATTGCTGGATCGATTGTAAGTATTGCTGATAAATTAGATACAATTGTAGGTTGTATTTCTGTAGGATTAATACCAACAGGGTCACAGGATCCTTATGGCTTAAGACGACAGGCTACCGGGATTTTACGAATTCTAAAAGATAGACAATGGAATATTTCGATTGAAAAACTTTTAGCTATTGCAGGGAGCTTATATTCAACACTTGATATTGAACAAGAAAATAATGAACAAGTAGCAAATGAGCTTCAGGAATTTTTTAAATTACGTGCTGCTCATTTATTAAAAGAAATGGCTGTCGAGCAAGATATTATACAAGCAGTGTTGTCAAAGGAAATAGGTTTTATAGGCTATACAGCAGCTAAATCCAGATATCTATCTAAAAAGCGCAATGATGATGAATTTAAATTCGTCCAAGAAGCATTGGTACGCATTCTAAACCTTAAAAATAAAACAAATCAATCAGAAATTGATCCATTCCTTTTTAAAACGGATTCAGAGAAGGCTTTATATGAAAAGTTTCAGACAGTTTCAATTAAATATAAAGAAGCAGATCAAAGCAAAGATGCTTCACAGGCATTAGCAGTATTAGGTGAATTAGCAGATTCCATCCATGAGTTTTTTGGAAAAAATATGGTTATGGCTGAAAATGAGCAGTTGAGAAATAATCGACTTTCATTAGTTAATAATATTGGGCAATTAATAATTGACTATGCTGACCTAACTGAAATTGAATGGAAACAAACATTTTAATTATTAAGTATAACTGATATTTCGTTTTCACTATAAATAGTCTATAATATTGATGAGTAGTATGTCATATTGTTCGTATGGGTGGTGAAAAAATGGAATTATCGAATAGACAAGAACAAATTATAGAAATTGTCAAGGGAAATGGCCCGATTACCGGTGAAAAGATTGCTGATCAATTGAATCTAACACGAGCAACCTTACGACCGGATCTGGCAATCTTAACGATGGCTGGCTTTCTTGATGCAAGACCACGGGTTGGATATTTTTATACAGGAAAAACCGGATCTGAATTACTAACAGAAAAAATTAAACAATATAAAGTTCAGGATTTTCAGCATATACCAATTGTAGTGAAAGAGGATGCTTCTGTGTATGATGCTATCTCTGCCATGTTTTTAGAGGACGTGGGAACATTATTTGTTGTGAATTCTAATTCATGTTTAACTGGTGTACTTTCACGTAAGGATCTATTAAGAGCAAGTATTGGTCAACAGGATTTAAACACAGTTCCTGTACATATTATTATGACAAGGATGCCTAATATAACGGTATGCAGGAAAGAGGATTTAATTATAGATGTGGCAAAAAAATTAATCAATAATCAAATCGATGGTTTACCTGTTGTCAAAAATAAAGAAGAAGGTCTTGAAGTCATCGGTCGAGTTACGAAAACAACCATTACAAAAGTGTTTGTTGAATTAATCACAGATGACTATATTTAAACAGATATAACGAATGAGAGGAGTTAAAAGATGGGTGTTAAACCAATTGTGTATGTTTTATCTGATTCAGTTGGAGAAACTGCAGAGTTAGTAATAAAGGCGGGATTAAGTCAGTTTAATAATGGGGATTTTAAAATACATCGTATTCCGTATGTGGAAGATCAAGTTACAATTGATGAAACTATACAATTAGCTAAAGAGAAAAATGGAATTATCGGATTCACTTTAGTTGATCCTGTTCTTAGAAATTATGTAAATGATAAAGCTAAGCAAATGAATATTGAAGCGATTGATATTATGGGTCCAATGCTAAAATCAATGGAACGAGTCTTTCCCTATGCTCCGCGGCTTGAGCCGGGTTTAGTTCATAAACTGGATGAAGATTACTTTAAAAGGGTTGAAGCGATTGAGTTTGCTGTAAAATATGATGATGGTCGTGATTCAAGGGGGATTGCTCGTGCAGATATTGTTTTAATTGGTGTTTCTCGTACTTCTAAGACGCCTTTATCACAATATTTAGCTCATAGAAGATTAAAGGTCGCAAACGTACCCATCGTTCCGGAGGTAGACCCACCTGAAGAATTATTTGGTGTTGCTTCTGCTAAATGTATTGGTTTGAGAATCAGTCCGGAAAAATTAAATGATATTAGACGAGAACGGCTAAAGGCTTTAGGATTGGGAGATCAGGCTACATACGCCAACATGGGTAGGATCCATGCTGAACTAGACTATTTTGATAACGTAGTCAATAAAATTGGGTGTCAGGTAATTGATGTTTCTAATAAAGCGGTGGAAGAAACCGCAAATATTATTTTGCAAATAATTCGTAACTAATATTAGAAAAGGGTGAAATCGACTGTTAAGCAGCATATGAAACTGCTGTGGGGGGAGTCTCGTTCGTTGCTGGTCGCTGGATCCGAACAAAGGTTATCCTGCCTTATAGAACTCATAATTTAAAAAAACATTCTGCAATTAATATTGTAGAATGTTTTTTCGAGGGTTAAATAAATTAAAAAACAACTATATTATTAGCATTTTTGTTAAAACTGTATTATAATCATTTTTTGTGTAAAGATATAAGTAACAAACTAAACCTCTATCACTATTGGCATATTCAGAAAAATAAAACATTCAAATTTAAGAAGGGTTTTAGTTGTATAATGTAGAATTAGATAAATAAGGCTAGTTGGATAATAGTCAATGTTTATTGATATCAGTGAGTTTATGTATCATACAAGAGTGGAACAATAATAAGAAGCACTCGTATACAACATAAGAAAATCACCAAAAAGAATTATCCTTCGAAGGTATCTATAACATGCAGAAGGAAATTTTTTTCGAGTTATGAAAAAATCTTGTCGAAAAATGAAGGATTTTTTTAAAAGGAAACGAATATTATTATAGTATGGTGGTGTATATGGCCAATCAAATACCTGAAGAGGTAATCGAAGAAATTCGGAAAGCTAATGATATTGTAGATGTCGTTGGTGAATATGTGCAGTTAAAGAAACAAGGAAGAAATTTTTTTGGTCTATGTCCATTTCATGGTGAGAAAACTCCATCCTTTTCAGTCACACAGGAGAAACAGATTTTCCACTGTTTTGGTTGTGGAAAAGGCGGAAATGTAGTGACCTTCCTGATGGAATTAGAGAATTTTTCATTTTACGAAGCATTAAAGCTTCTTTCAGACCGAAGTGGTATTGCATTACCTGACTCAGGTGTTACGAAGGAATCTTCAATGTCACAGGAAAACCAGAATATTTTATCAGCTTATGAGTGGCTTACAAAGCTTTATCATCATTTGTTACGATATACAAAGGATGGAAAAGAGGGATATAGCTATTTTAAAGATAGAGGGGTAAACGATGAATCTATTGATGAATTTCAACTGGGTTTTGCACCAAATGTTAAAGATTTTACTGCAGAATTTCTGGTTAAAAAGGGATTTCATCAACAATTGCTTATAAAAGCGGGTTTAGTATCATTAAAAGATGACAATAGTGTAACAGACCGCTTTAGCGGAAGAGTTATATTCCCTATTCGTAATCACTTAGGAAAAACAGTCGCTTTTGGTGCCAGGTCTATTACAACAGATCAAGGTCCGAAATATTTAAACAGCTCTGAATCAGAATTATTTCAAAAAGGCAAGCTGCTTTATAACTTCGATTTAGCAAAAAGACATATTCGAAAAGAAAGTGAAGCAGTTTTATTTGAAGGCTATATGGACGTTATATCAGCTTATCAGGCAGGTGTGAAGAATGTTGTTGCCACAATGGGAACTGCATTAACAGAATCACAGGCAAAGCTGCTCAAACGCTATGTAGATACAGTAGTCCTCTGTTATGACGGAGATCAAGCTGGGCTTGAAGCAACCTATAAAGCTGCAATTTTATTACGTAATGTTGGCTGTAGTGTTAAAATCGCCAATTTAAATGAGAATATGGACCCAGACAGCTTTATTAAGACAAATGGAGCTGAAGCTTTTAAAAATGAGGTCATTAGAGCAAGTGATACATTTATTAGTTTCTATATGCGATTTATGAGAAAAGATTATAATTTAAGCCTTGAAGGGGATCGCATTAACTATATAGAAGATATTCTTAAACAACTGGCAATGATTGATAGTTCGATTGAACGGGAATATTATGTGCAAGAATTGAGTAATGAATTTAATATCTCGATGGATGCATTGACTGATGAAATCCAGACAACCAGGAATAATCATGGTTTTCATAAGGATAAGGGAGAAAAGAACAGATATACTAATAAGGCAGCAAATATTAAGCAAAGTAAAAAGTTACTTCCAGCTTTTCATAATGCAGAAAGAAAGCTAATTTCATATATGCTGCAAGATGCTTATATTACAGAGAAAGTTCAAACTGAAATTGGTGCAGACTTTAATCTGGATGAGCACAAAATAATAGCAACCTATTTATATGCATATTATGAAGAGGGATATCCTGCCGATATTAGTCTGTTTATTGAAAAGCTGACAGACGAAAGTATAAAACAATTAGTTATAGAAATAGCAATGATTTCATTACACAATGATATAAGTGATAAAGAAATTGATGATTATATTAAAATTATACGTGCTGAAAATGGTGATAAGCATAGTATAAAAACATTGCAGGAACAACGCAAATTAGCTGAACAGCAAAATGATCCCATAAAAGCTGCGCAAATATTAATGCAAATAATTGAAATGCAGAAACAAATGAAGAATACAAATTGAATGAATAAGTAGCCTGGAAGGAGGGGGACTCATGGCAGAAAAGAAGCCTTCACAAACAAAGGAAAATGAAACAGAGCTAACACTCGAACAAGCAAAGGAACAATTGCTTGAAATGGGAAAAAAACGGGGTGTATTAGCATATGAAGAAGTTGCGGATCGCTTGTCTAATTTTGCTATTGAATCTGATCAAATGGACGAGTTTTATGAGTACCTAGGAGAACAAGGTGTAGAAGTAATTGGTGAATCTGAGGACGATCCAAATATGCAGCAAATTGCTAAAGAAGAGGAATTTAATGTAAATGATTTAAGTGTTCCACTTGGCATTAAAATAAACGATCCTGTTCGAATGTATTTGAAGGAGATAGGTCGTGTAGATTTATTATCTGCTGCGGAAGAAATCGAGTTAGCAACCCGTATTGAAAAAGGTGATGAAGAAGCGAAACGCCGTTTGGCAGAGGCAAACTTACGACTTGTTGTAAGTATTGCAAAACGCTATGTAGGGCGTGGGATGCTATTTCTTGATCTAATCCAAGAGGGTAATATGGGTCTCATTAAAGCTGTTGAAAAATTTGATTACCGAAAAGGATTTAAATTCAGTACGTATGCAACGTGGTGGATCCGCCAAGCAATCACTCGTGCTATAGCTGATCAGGCGAGGACAATTCGTATACCAGTCCATATGGTGGAAACTATAAACAAGTTAATCCGTGTACAACGTCAATTATTACAGGATTTCGGACGGGAACCAACTCCAGAGGAAATTGGGGAAGAAATGGAATTATCACCTGATAAAGTGCGCGATATCCTTAAAATAGCACAAGAACCTGTCTCGTTGGAAACACCAATCGGGGAAGAAGATGATTCTCACTTAGGGGATTTTATTGAGGATCAGGAAGCAGTCTCTCCTTCCGATCATGCAGCATATGAACTGCTTAAAGAGCAGTTAGAAGACGTATTGGACACACTTACTGACAGAGAAGAGAATGTTTTACGTCTGCGTTTTGGACTTGATGATGGGCGAACCAGAACATTAGAAGAAGTTGGTAAAGTATTTGGTGTTACCAGGGAAAGAATTCGTCAAATTGAAGCCAAAGCTTTACGAAAACTGAGACATCCAAGTCGTAGTAAACGATTAAAGGACTTTCTTGAGTGATAAGCTTTAGTCATTGTACACATGGTTTGTGAACAATGGCTTTTCTGTTCCTTTTATCGACCTACTGCTAAAAACGAAATAGTCAGAGGTAGCATACCATCTGCGGTTGGGGTGAAACGTATGGCAGATAATCGAATCGCTACAATTATTCAAGAAATAAACTATTGGAAGCAACATAACCTGCTTCCTGAAGTATATTGTGATTTTCTCTTGGCATTATACACTAAAGGAGATGCTGTTGAAGTTTCTGTATCGAATATTAAAGTTGGGAAAATAATGCTAACAGCTCAAGTCACATTATTACTGTTGTTGTTACCGTTTTCATTTCTTGTTCTCTATTTTACTCAATTTCATCCGATAATGCAAATCAGTATCCTAATTCTTTTTTTATGCTATTCCTGTTGGATATATGTATATTATAAAAGAATTAAAAATGGATTTTATCAATTAGCCTTAATTACAAGTTTAATTTTAATTTTATTTTCAACTGTCTATATTTGTAAGTTATTTAATGATTTACAAATTATAATATCTATGGTTATCATGATAAACTTTATCTTTTGGCTTTTTCTAAGCTATAAAAATAAGTTGAAATATCTTATGATAACTAGTATTTTAGGTATAATACTTACAGTTTCTTCTATTGTTTTATAAGAATTCACAGCTAAACACTTTAAACTATTGTGTTTTTCGAGTAAAATAAATATAGTCTTTTATACGAATAAGAATATGGAGATTACATAAGGAGGAAAATTAAGGTGAAAAGGAACGCAGCTATTCCATATGCAATTATAGCCATTCTTGGGATACTTACAGTAATCGTAATTTCATTTGTTGGTTTAAATCAGCGTGAAGAAATTCAGCAAGCTGAAGAAGGTGGCGGTGAACAAACGGAAGAGTCACAAGAAGGAGAAACTTCAGATGATCCTGAAGCGATTTTCTCTTCCAATTGTGCAAGCTGTCACGGTGCTGATCTTTCTGGAGGAGCAGGTCCTGATTTAACGCAGATAGGTAGTGACCTTTCAAAAGAAGATATTCAGGCTATTATCATAAATGGTCAAGGATCAATGCCTGCTGGAATGGCTACTGATGCTGAGGCAGAAGTGCTAGCAAACTGGTTATCTGAAAAACAGTAATGTATAATGAAATATACTAAAAAGTTAAGCTTTCTGCTATGAACAGAAAGCTTTTCTTTTTACCAACAAAGTTTCAGGTTAAATGTATAGGAAAGTAGAGATTTTTATGACGAATTCAATAAAATTATCTAAAAGATTAAGTAAAGTAGCTTCATACCTCCCTAAAGGAGCAATATTTGCTGATATCGGTTCAGACCATGCCTATTTGCCGAGCTATGTATGCTTGCGTGATAATACTGTTAGAGCAATTGCAGTAGAGATTAATGAGGGGCCTTATAAAAGTGCTGTTAACACGGTAAATTTATATGGACTATCTAAAGCAATTGATGTTCGATTGGGGGATGGGCTTCAGGTCTTAAACAAGGGAGAAGTTCGTCAGCTCATAATTGCAGGAATGGGAGGAACTTTAATCAGTGCTATCTTAGATGAAGGAAGTCAAAAGCTGGATAGGGTTGAACGGATCATTGCCCAGCCAAATGTTGGTGCCAGAGATGTTCGAAAGTGGTTCTATGAAAATAGATTTACAGTTACGAACGAAACTATCTTAGAAGAAAATGACCATATTTATGAAATCATTGTTGCAGATAGAGATGCGACCCAAAATCCTTATAAGGAAGAAATGATAGAAAAACAGTTATTATTTGGTCCTTTGCTGCTAAAGAGTAAACCAGCAGCATTTTATCATAAATGGAAAAATGAATATGAAAAATTACAGCGTGTAATTGATGAAATGAAAAGGGCTAAAGTGATAAACGAAGAAAAAAAAATTCGATTCGAAAAAGAATTACTCTGGATGCAGGAGGTTTTATTAGATGAAGAAAACCCTAAATAATTCGGATGTGTTTAATCTTTTGGAAGAATGGGCACCAAGGTGTCTTGCGTATGACTGGGATAATGTTGGATTACAGATAGGTTCATATACTAAACAAGTCAATAAAATTATGATAACATTGGATATTTTGGAGTCAGTTGTTGATGAAGCAATTGAAAAAAGGGTTGACCTAATTATTGCCCATCACCCACTATTATTTAAACCAATGAAACAGGTAAACATTGACACCACTCATGGCCGGATTATCCACAAATTAATTCAGAATAATATATCTGTATATGCATCCCATACAAATTTAGATGCTGCTAATGGTGGTTTAAATGATATATTATGTGATTTGCTGGGAATAAAAAACAGAAAGATTCTTGTGCATAAAGAAACAGATAGACTTTATAAAATTGCTGTTTTTGTTCCTAAATCACATACGAATAATGTTCAAGAAGCGTTAAGTGAAGGTGGTGCTGGACATATTGGGAACTATAGTCACTGTACGTTTCAAACGGAGGGAAAAGGGACGTTTAAACCTCTTGAAGGGACAATGCCATACATTGGAACTCAGGATGAATTAGCAATTGTGGATGAAGTAAAAATCGAAACCATTGTACAAGAGAAAAAACTTTCAGATGTCATTCATACTATGATAGAAGCCCATCCATATGAAGAAGTTGCTTACGATATATTTCCACTTCACATGAAAGGCGAAGAATTCGGTATTGGTCGAGTTGGGAAGTTAAGTTCGCCGATGCAGATGAAGGAATTTTGTCAGCATGTAAAAAAGGTTTTAGACGTGTCAACTATTCGTTTTACAGGTGATTTAACTAAAAAAGTAAAAAACGTTGCAATATTGGGCGGCAGTGGCGAAAAATATATTCACACTGCAAAGCAACAGGGGGCAGACGTTTATATAACCGGGGATATGACCTTTCATATGGCGCAAGATGCCTGGCAAATGGGATTATCTGTAATTGATCCAGGGCACTACATCGAAAAAGTAATGAAAGGAGCAACAAAACAGTATTTGGATAAAAGTCTTGAGAAAGATAATATTGAAGTAATTTTATCAGAAATAAATACAGAGCCATTTCTATTTATTTAAATGTATTTACTATTTATTATCTATCCGAAAAAGGAGTACTATTATATGAAAATAAACAGCTTCAATGATTTTTCTTTGAAACAGGATATCAAGGATGTCATAACTCAGCTGAACTTTCGGGAACCTACAGAAATTCAAAAACAGGTGATTCCAGAAATTTTGCAAGGAAAAAGTGTGGTCGGGCAATCACGAACAGGATCCGGTAAGACGCATGCATTTTTATTGCCATTATTTAGCCAAATCAATATAAACAAACGTCAAGTTCAATTTATTATAACTGCACCTACAAGGGAATTGGCTACGCAATTACATGATGAAGTAAAAAAGATCATTCATTATGCAGGTAAAGATCAACAATGGATTTCAAAATTGCTCGTTGGTGGCACTGATAAACAAAAAATGATGGAAAAGCTTAAAGCACCTCCACATATAATTGTGGGTACACCAGGAAGAATTCTGGATCTTGTGAAAGCGGAAGCAGTATCAATCTATTCGGCTACTTCCTTCGTGATAGATGAAGCTGACCTTATGCTTGATTTAGGATTTATTAATGATGTGGACCAACTATTGCTTCGTTGTAATAAGGAGATCCAATTACTTGTATTTTCAGCTACTATTCCACAACGATTACAACATTTTTTTAAAAAATATTTAGAAAATCCATTATATGTGAAAGTTGATGATCATTTTTCACCGGAAACAATGGAACACAGATTAATTGATCTAAAATATCGAGATGAAGCAAACATTATCATAGAAATATCAAAAACAATTCAGCCTTATTTGGCGATTATATTTACTAATGGAAAAGAGATAGCAAATAAGCTTGCTGCTTCTTTGCAGGAGAAGGGCATGGACGTTGGTTTGATACATGGTGGTTTAACTCCCAGAGAGCGCAAACGTGTTTTAAAAGAAATTCAAAATCTCCGTTATCAATATATTGTTGCAACTGATTTAGCGGCAAGAGGTATTGATATAAAAGGTGTCAGCCATATCATTAATGCCCAGCTGCCAAAAGAAGAAGATTTCTATATTCATCGTGTTGGCAGAACAGCAAGAGCTGGAATGGAAGGTACAGCTATAAGTATTTATCAGGAAAATGATATTAAACTAATTGAAAAACTTGAACAAAAAGGATTAAGCTTTACTTATGCTGATATTAAAAATGGTGAATGGCATGACGCAAAACCTTGGAATGAACGAAGCTTACGAACAAAAACAGATACAACTATTGAAAAAGAAGCCTGGAAACGAGTTCGAAAAACAAATAAAGTAAAACCCGGCTATAAGAAGAAAATGAAAAAACAACAAGAATCCATTAAAAGGCAGTTATCAAAGAAAAATAAATATAAATAAAATATATTATAGTGGGATAATGAGGGAGAGATATATTTAATGTTAAAAATTGGGTCACATGTTTCGATGAGTGGAAAGAAAATGCTCTTGGGTTCCAGTGAAGAAGCAGTATCTTATGGAGCAAACACTTTCATGATTTATACAGGAGCACCACAGAATACAAGAAGGAAAGCTATTGAAGAATTAAATATCATTGAAGGAAAGAAACATATGGATGAACATGGCATTGCAGATATTGTGGTACATGCACCATATATAATTAATATCGGCAATACTGTTAAGCCGGAAACGTTTGATTTAGGTGTTACATTTTTACGTAATGAAATAAATCGAACCGAGGCATTAGGTGCAAAGCAAATTGTCCTTCATCCTGGAGCACATGTTGGAGCAGGGACCGAAGAAGGGATAAAAAAGATTATTGAAGGTTTAAATGAGGTACTGGAACAAGATAAAGATGTTCAGATTGCATTGGAAACAATGGCTGGAAAAGGTACGGAAATAGGAAGAACCTTTGATGAATTGGCTCAAATTATTGATGGCGTAACACATAACGAAAAATTATCTGTTTGCATGGATACATGTCACGTTCATGATGGTGGATATGATATTGTAAATGATTTCGATCATGTATTAAATGATTTTGATAAAATAATTGGTTTGGATCGCTTGAAAGTAATTCATATAAATGATAGTAAAAATGAACGTGGTGCCCATAAGGATCGTCATGAGAATATAGGCTTTGGTCATATAGGATTTGAAGCCTTACATTATGTTATTCATCATCCGCAGTTAAATCATTTACCAAAGATATTAGAAACACCTTATGTTGGTGAAGATAAGAAAAATAAGAAACCTCCATACAAGTTTGAAATAGAAATGATAAAAGATGGTTCATTTATTTCAGATTTAAAAGAAAAAATTGTTAATGGTTAAATTAGGAAGAGGCACTTTAAGAGATTGCCTCTTTCCTCTTTTTAGTTAAATAAATGCTCTAAGTCGTAAGTTTTTATTAACTGATAAAATAACTTCTGTGCTTTTTTTGCAGTTTCAGCATTTGTAAGTATGGATAGTTGATGAAACATTTTTTCCCGATTCTTTTTATTAAATGGGTCAACTGGATTTCTTTTTATATAATTTGAAATATTTTCTGCCTCCGTCTGTGAAATTGAAAAATCGTATTGCTTCCCATAATAAATTATTTCCTCAGGTGAAAGCTGTTTTAGTTTGTTTTTGATCATTTCTTTAATAAAAATAGACATAATCTCATACTCCTTTGGAATAGATACTCTGGTTAATATATGCAGGACAAATTAAATATGGAACAGTACCATTTAATATTTACCAGAAATTAACATAATTATATAAGTGATTAATCCATAAACTATAACCGCACCTCAATTAGAAGAAAGGGAGGTCTTGTTTATGGATGAATTTCAAAAGTATAAAAATAATGAAACAGAGAAACCACCAAATCATGGAGAACGAAAAAAAAACCAAGATTTTGTTGGTATTGAGCCAGATAGCTCTAGGAATGAGGAGTTTGCTGCCGAGTTAACGGCAGATGATTATGATGAAGTAGTAAACCATCAAGACAGAGATGTTAATAGCACGTTTGGCTGGATTGGTTTAGCTTTATCGATTGTTTCATTTTTCATGATGCCAATCATCCTTGGAGCAGCAGGGATTATCCTTGGTTTTGTTTCCAGAAGTCGTGGTGCGGATACCTTAGGTAATATCGCTATTGCTGCAGGGGCAATCTCTATTATCATTACACTGTTTATATTACCGTTTGTTTAGAATGTGGGAGGCTGTCATTTCAGCCTCTTCTTTTTATTTCAAGTTATAAACAGGAAAATAATAGAAGGTGTCAGGCTTGAGGTTAAGTGGATCTTTTATTTGCGGATTTGCTGTTTTAAAATCAGATAAAATTTGGTTCATATCCAGTAGATGTACATTATCTTGATTTATTTTTTCAACAATAGAAAGAACTGTTTCTCCTGGTTCGACTTTTAATTGGAGAACAGAAAATTTTATTTCATTATTATTATTATTATTTATATCATTATGATTTTCGGATGTCAAATCTTGATATATACTTAGAATAAATAGAAGGATCAAAGTATAAAGAAATATTCTTTTTACGAAATTCATATTATTCACTCCTTTTTTAAATGAAACAATTTATACTAGTAATACGTACATTAAGTAAGTGGGAAGGAGAAAATGAGATGGATATATTTAATAACGACTGGATAGGGTTTGTGGTCACCGGATTTGCTACATTATTTTTAATTGGAGAAGTCCTGGTTAATGCGCGCGGGGTCTTTGGATTATTAGGGATTGGATTTATAACAGTATACTTTGGTGTTTATGTTGGAACAGGCTCTTTTATTCTTATGCTTATTATCTATTTTGTGGGATTATTACTTATTATCATTGATGGAAAAATAATAAATGATGGCACCCTTGCTACACTGGGAACAGCAGCAATGTTAACAGCAGTTGCACTGGCAGCCCCGAATTTAACTGCAGGAATGTATGCTGTGATTGGTGTTTTACTTGGAGGAGCAGCTTCTTTCTTTTTCTTAAAGGTATTTAAAAGAAGAGATATGTGGTCAAAAATAACATTAAAAGACCAACTAACAAAAGAAGCGGGCTATAATTCAATGAATCAGGAATATGAAAAGTTAATTAATCAGGAAGCAGTAACTTTAAACGATTTAAGGCCTGTTGGTACCATTAGAATCAATAATAAAGATTATAGCGCTGTCTCCAATGGACAATGGATTGCTAAAAATAGTACTGTTCGAATTACTGAAGTGGACGGAACCAAAATTCTTGTTGAAAAAATAACAAAATAAAATTGAAAAGATAATTCTCTGCCGAACTTAAAAAGAAGTTCAAGAGGATTATCTTTTTTTATTTATAAGAATGAGTTTTGGACATATAGGGTAGTTAATAATAGAGAGTATAGTTAGCTATGTAAATTTTATGTAAATTATCTCTAAAATCCTTTACAAATGATTAATAATCATTTAATAATGGTAAAGGTATGTGACACGTTTCAACATGAATGAAGGGATGGTAGTAGCATTGGATATCGATATACAGACACTTCTTTTTGAGTTTATCGGCGGTCTGGGTATTTTCCTGTTAGGAATAAAATATATGGGAGAAGGACTTCAGAAATCAGCTGGTGACCGTTTACGTGACATTCTTGATAAATTTACCAGTAATCCCTTTTTAGGTGTTTTGGCTGGGATAATCGTTACGATTTTATTACAAACAAGTACTGGTACAACTGTATTGACAATTGGTCTTGTTAATGCGGGGTTTATGACACTCAGACAAGCTATCGGAGTTATTATGGGTGCAAATATTGGTACAACTGTTACAGCATTTATAATAGGTATAGATATTGGAGCATATGCACTACCTATCGTTGCTCTCGGATGTTTCTTGTTATTTTTCTTTAAAAATCCAAAAGTTAATAATATTGGACAAACTGTATTTGGATTTGGTGCATTATTTTTTGGATTGGAATTAATGGGTGGAGGATTGAAACCACTACGCAGCTTGGAAGCTTTTCAGGACTTAACAATTGAGATGAGTTCAAACCCATTACTTGGAGTGGTGATAGGTACAGTATTTACGGTAATTGTACAGAGCTCGAGTGCTACAATTGGTATCTTGCAGACATTATTTGCAGAAGGAACAGTAGAATTAAAAGCTGCACTTCCAGTACTATTTGGTGATAATATTGGCACAACGATAACAGCTATTTTAGCATCTCTAGGTGCAAGCGTAGCAGCTAAAAGAGCAGCTCTTACTCATGTTGTATTTAACATTGTAGGTACGACTTTTATTATACTATTACTGATACCATTTACACATTATGTTCTATACCTACAAAGTCAGTTAAATTTAAATCCGGAAATGACTATTGCTTTTGCGCACGGTAGCTTCAACGTTGTGAATACGATTATACAATTTCCATTCATTGGTGCCCTAGCATGGTTGGTTACAAAACTAATTCCTGGTAAGGATGTTATCGTAGAATATAAACCACAGCATTTAGATCCAATATTCATTCAGCAATCCTCTACCTTGGCTTTGGACCAGGCAAAAGCGGAAGTTATTAGAATGGGTGATTATGCAACACAGGGGCTTGAAGAGACAAATCTTTATTTAACCACACATAATCAAAAGCATTCTGAAATGGCAATGCAAATTGAAGGTGCCTTAAATAACCTTGATCGTGAAATAACGGAATACCTTATCAATGTATCTGCAGGTTCACTATCGGAATTAGAGAGTGCCAAGCATACAGAATTAATGGATACTGTACGCGACATCGAACGTATTGGAGATCATTTTGAAAATATTATTGAACTTAATGATTATAAAATTTCTAATAAAGTTCATTTGACTGAACAAGCACAGCAAGATCTTAATGATATGTTTGAATTAACTATTTTAACGGTTAAGCAAGCTATAAAAGCTCTGGAGAATACGGATAGGGAAGAAGCGCTTGCCGTCGTACAAAAAGAAGATCAAATCGATAAAATGGAACGTACTTATCGCAAAAAACATATTATCCGCATGAACGAAGGTCTTTGCAGTGGTTCTGCAGGTATAGTATTTGTTGATATTATTAGTAACCTTGAACGGATAGGAGATCATGCTGTAAATATTGCTGAAGAAGTTTTAGGTGAATAAATAAACAAAGAGAAGGGGTCTTCTCCCTTCTCTTTGTTTATTATTTTACATGTTTATACAAATTTTTAATAAAAGTATTGAAATCTAATTTTTAAAATGCTATTATATATATTGTCGCTTTAAGACCTTACATATCACATGTTTTGAAACGAAAAAAAGATATTGACAGATCTTGTCGAACATGGTAAATTATATTTCGTCGCTGTTATTTTAAATGAAAATAAAACATGATAGATCATTCTAATTTAAATAATAGATATTTGTAGATTATTCCACAGTAGCTCAGTGGTAGAGCTATCGGCTGTTAACCGATCGGTCGTAGGTTCGAATCCTACCTGTGGAGCCAATATGGCGGTGTAGCTCAGCTGGCGAGAGCGTACGGTTCATACCCGTGAGGTCGGGGGTTCGATCCCCTCCGCCGCTACCAAAAAATAATATTACGGCGGTCGTGGCGAAGTGGTTAACGCACCGGATTGTGGCTCCGGCATACGTGGGTTCGATCCCCACCGGTCGCCCCATAAAGCTAAATAAAATGAAGGACCCTTAGCTCAGTTGGTTAGAGCTATCGGCTCATAACCGATCGGTCGCAGGTTCGAATCCTGCAGGGTCCACCATAAATAATCATTAAACTTCTCGGAGGTATACCCAAGTCCGGCTGAAGGGATCGGTCTTGAAAACCGACAGGCGGGTCAAACCGCGCGGGGGTTCGAATCCCTCTACCTCCTCCATACATATACAGAAGTCAGAATCAAAATTGGGTTTGGCAAACTCAGTCAGCTGGAAGAGCCACAAATTTTCTCGATTAACATTCATGTGCAGGCTTGCGAGGATTGTATCACCACTGAATAAACTTGCAACACGACGAGCACAAAACATCTTTGAATTAACATCGAAGTTATTTAAGATGCGAGAACAGAATTTAATACTAATTTAAGGCTCGGTAGCTCAGTCGGTAGAGCAAGGGACTGAAAATCCCTGTGTCGGCGGTTCGATTCCGTCCCGAGCCACCACTATTTACTAATAACAAGCGGTTAGCTTGTTTTTTTTATATTCTGCTTAGAAAGTAGCTTTCTTTAAAAAGTAAGAATGGAATAATACGTATATCGTATTATTTAGCTTTTGTATAAGTGCATATGATTTGCAAGCGGGGTAAAGCTCTGCTAACCTTATATTTAAAGGGTGAATATTCAGGTCCCTTTTAATAATAATATTATTAGAGGAGGAATTTTAGTTATGGCAAAATTTGAATTACCAGAATTACCATATGCATACGATGCGCTAGAACCAACAATCGATAAAGAAACGATGAACATTCACCATACGAAGCATCATAACACGTATGTTACTAAATTGAATGGTGCTTTGGAAGGACATGCAGATCTTCAAGTAAAATCGATTGAAGATTTAATCAGTAATTTAGATGCAGTTCCAGAAAGCGCTCGTACAGCAGTACGTAACAATGGTGGTGGACATGCTAACCACAGTCTTTTTTGGAAAGTAATGTCACCAAATGGTGGTGGAGAACCATCCGGGGAATTAGCTGATAAAATTAATGCGAAATTTGGTAGCTTTGAAAAATTTAAAGAAGAATTTCAAAATGCAGCAGCAGCTCGTTTTGGATCCGGTTGGGCATGGCTTGTATCCAACAATGGCGAGCTTGAGGTAACAAGCACACCAAACCAGGACAGCCCATTAATGGAAGGTAAATCACCCATTCTTGGTCTTGACGTTTGGGAGCATGCTTATTACCTGAAATATCAAAATAAACGTCCTGATTACGCTTCAGCATTCTGGAACGTAGTAAACTGGGATGAAGTTACAAAAAACTATAATGCAGCAAAATAAAATCGATCATAACACACACTGATAAAATTCAGTGTGTGTTTTTTCATGCCGCATTTTTGTATATCTGATACTCAAATGTTCACACTATAAATGACACAAAAGGAGTATTTGTATATGAGAAAAAGTTTGCGGTATTTTCATGAACAGATAGATGTTAGTCGGGATTTATTATTTTTATTAGTAATCGGAGGTCTCTATTCATTAGGGATTTTTTTATCTAATACATTTGTAAATATTTATTTATGGAAGCAGTCCGGTGACTATATTACAATTGCGATGTACAATTTGGCAGTATGCTTATTTCAGCCAATTACCTTTATCATAGCAGGTAAACTTGCAAAAAAAATAGACCGGGTAATTGTGTTAAGACTAGGGGTAATTTTTTTATCTCTATTTTTTTTAAGTGTGTTAATTATTGGAGATAAATCATCTACTTATAATTTCATGTTGGGCAGTCTACTAGGTATTGGATACGGATTTTACTGGCTTGCATTTAATGTATTGACATTTGAGATTACTGAACCGGAAACAAGAGATTTCTTTAATGGGTTTTTAGGTGTATTGCAGTCGTTTGGCGGAATGATTGGTCCATTATTGGCTGGTATCTTAATAGCTAAAATGGAAGCAAATATAGGCTATACAACCATTTTTACGATATCTTTTATCTTGTTTATCAGCGCTGTTGTATTCAGTTTCTTTTTAAAACGACGGCAGGCAGAAGGGGATTTTTATTTTAAAAGAATACTTGAGGAAAGACAGCATAATAAAAACTGGGGCAGAATATTATATGCACATGTTTTTCAAGGTCTGAGAGAAGGAATATTTTTATTTGTAATATCTATATGGGTCTTTCTCGTAACTAAAAGCGAATTTGCTTTAGGCATGTTTAATGTATTTTTATCTGGACTTTCAATCGTCTTTTATTTTATAGCTACAAAATTTATTAAACCGCCATTAAGAAAAAAGGCTATATTGCTTGGGGGATTAATTCTCTTTTTCTCCATCTTTATCATTTTATTCAATATAAGTTACATGCTGCTGATGATCTATGCAGTTGTTATTGGGATTGCATATCCAATTATAAGTGTACCTTATGTTTCTATGACTTATGATGTCATTGGAAAAGCGTGGAAGGCAAAGGATATGCGTGTGGAATATATTGTGGTGCGGGAGTTGTTTGTTAATATAGGACGAGTAATTTCCATACTTGTTTTTCTATTAGCAGTTTCTGTCGTTAATCCAGAAAAAATAATTCCTGTTTTATTAGTTGTATTTGGTTCTGGTCATCTATTCATTTACTTTTGTATAAGAAATGTTCATCTTGGAACCCAGCCGAAAAAAGAAGTTTTGATCAAAGAACAGATACCAGATGAAAAAAATAGGTAAACCCCTTAGAATCTTATTAAATACATGCTATAATAGTAATGATATAAAGAAAATGTATTCAATGGGGGAGAAAAGATGAAAAAAAAGAAACAAAAAAAAGCACAGCTTCCCTTCCGCTTAAATATTTTATTTTTTGTTGTATTTTTATTATTTTCTGTTCTAATTCTTCAGTTGGGGGTTGTACAGATTTTAAATGGGGAAGACTTTCAAAAAGAAATTGACCGGACAATTCAGGATACAACTAAGATCCCTGTTCCAAGAGGAAAAATATATGATCGAAATCATAATGTCATTGTCGATAATAAACCATTATATTCGATTACGTATACACCAGCAAAAGGAACTCAGGCAAAAGATAGATTGGATGTAGCTAAAGATTTAGCTAAGTATATTTCCATGGATAGCGAAGAGTACTTAGACGGTATAACTGATCGAAACAGAAGAGAGTACTGGTATCTGGAAAATAAAGAGGAAGCAGTTGATAGATTATCCGATGAAGCAAAAGAAAAACTGGATAATGCGAAAGAGTATGATGAAACATTAAAGCTAATAACGGATGAGGAAATTGAAAATTTTTCAAAAGAGGAATTAGAAATAATAGCAATTAAAAAGGAATTGGACAAAGCATACTCACTAACACCACAGATTGTAAAAAATAAAGATGTAACATCACAAGAGTATGCAAGGGTTGCTGAACATCTTGATGAATTGCCTGGTATTAATGCAACTACAGATTGGGATAGGGAACATCCATATGGAGATACTTTCAAAAACCTGCTCGGTTCCATATCGACACAAGAAGAGGGGATTCCTGCCGAAAAGCTAGAATATTACTTAACAAGGGGATATAGTCGGAATGATCGGGTTGGGAAAAGCGGTTTAGAAGACCAATATGAAGAAGTATTACGAGGAAGAAAAGAGCAAATTCAATATACTACTGATAAAAGTGGGAAAGTGATCGATGCAAAAACGGTCGTACAAGGTCAACGCGGGAAAGATTTAGTTCTGACACTTGATATGGAATTCCAAAAGGAAGTTGATAAAATTGTAAGAGAGGAATTGCAAACAGCTCTTACCAAGTATTCAAATCCTGAACTGGAAGATGCACTTGCCGTAGTGATTGATCCTCAAACGGGTGAATTATTGGCGGTATCAGGACAGCATTATAATAGGGAAAAAAACGAATATGAAAATGCAGCATATAGAACTTTATATGACGCACACCTCGCTGGATCGGTTGTAAAAGGTGCAACAGTACTTGCAGGATATGAATCAGGTGTGATCGTCCCAGGACAGACTTTTTATGATAGACCATTGAGAATCAAAGGTTCAGACCCAAAAGGATCCTGGAGGAACCTGGGAACTGTAAACGATCTGGATGCCTTAAGGATGTCCTCAAACGTATACATGTTTTATATTGCTATGCGAATGGGAGGGCAATATAACTTTCAGCAAAATGATCCTTTAGTATTCACAGAAGATAACTATTTTCAGGAAATGCGTAATTATTTCAGACAATTTGGACTTGGTATTAAAACAGGAATAGATTTCCCATACGAAGCAACTGGCGTCGTTGGCGAATTGCGGGCTGGAAAGTTTCTCGACAATGCAATAGGTCAGTATGACACATTTACAACAATGCAAGTAGCGCAATATACGGCTACGATTGCAAATGATGGATACCGTGTTCGTCCACATTTTTTAAAGGAAATCAGGGAACCGAGTAATTCTGAGAAGGCTTTAGGTCCTGTTCGTGAAAGTATAAATACAGAAGTATTGAATCGAATCCAAATGAGTGATAGCAATATAGCAAGAGTTCAAGAAGGGTTCCGCCGGGCTTTTCAAACACCTGGTGGTACTGGTTACAGATACTTTGCAGATAAGGAATATAACCCGGCAGGTAAAACAGGTACAGCAGAACATGAATTTTTTAGAGATGGAATTCAAATAGATACGGAAAATCTTTCGCTCATAGGGTATGCTCCCTTTGATGAACCGGAGATTGCGTTTGCTGTAATTGTTCCCAAGCTGGGTAATCAATCACAGCAGCATCCGATCAACCATGCGATTGGTGAAAGGATTCTGGATACGTATTTCGATATGAAAGAAGTCAGAGATGAAGAGGAAAAAGATGATAACGAGGAATGATATGAATCCCCTGAAGGATATAAGGGGATTTTTTATAGGCAATTATTTACATGAATTTTACAATCGGTTAATAGGTGATTAACATGATTCCACTATGATTAATATAAACAAACATATTATATTATGATAATAAGAAGACTGAGGTGGGAAAATGACGACACGTAACCAATTTCAAAATGAAATGGAAGAAATTAATGAAGATATTATTGCACTTGCAAACTTATCAGGTAAAGCTTTAAGTGAATCAATTGAAGCACTCTACAGCCAGGATATTGAATTAGCAAATCGAATTATCGCAAAAGACAAAGATATAGACAGAATAGAAATGGAGATTAATGATAAAACAATTCTACTTATAGCAAAACAGCAGCCTGTTGCAACAGATTTACGCAGACTTATTATTGCAGTAAGAATTACTACAGATATAGAACGGATGGCTGACAATGCAAAAAACATTGCAAAATCAACGATCCATTTAGGAAAGAACGATAAATCTCTTATTCCAGAGGGACTTAAAACAATGCATGATCTTTGCATGGAGATGTTACAGACAGCCACGAATGCTTTTAAATATGAGGACATCACGATTGCAAGAAAACTATCTCAGATGGATGATAAAGTGGATAAACTATATAAGCTTATTATTAGTGAAATGCTCGGAGAAACGGCAACCAATCCTGATAAAATTCAATACGTTATGCAAATAGCTTTTTCAGCAAGATATCTTGAACGATTTGCAGATCATATAACAAACATTGGAGAAAGTATTTTGTTTTTAGTAAAAGGAGAAAACTATAATTTAAATTAAAAAGCTATATGGCAGCATGATTCATTGCTGCCATATAGCTTATTTTGTTATTGCTTCAGCTAGTTCATAGAAACTCATCTCATTTGATAATTGATATTCGCCAATTTGTATTTTTAAACTGTAGTCCTGATCGTCAAGATACTTATTGAATTCATTGGAATCCTCAATAATTTGCTTATCTTCCAATACGGAGCTAATAGCAGTAGAAGTCATTCCAGATTCGATGGTTAACGTGTATGTGATAACATCATTTTCTTCAGCAGTATCTTCTTTGGAGGCATCTTCATCTGTAGAAGTATCCTTTTCTGAAGTATTATCTTCATTAGCTACTTCATCTTCTTCATCAGCAGCTGTATTTTCCTCTTCTGTGTTATTATCATTGTTAACTGATAATGAAATATACTCCTCTTCAGTTATAACCCGATACCCCTCTTTTTCAACTAAAGGGATCATGTCCTCAACCGTTTTTCCCTCGGCCTCTGGTTTATCAACTAAGTAAAAAGTGACCAGCAAGATTACCCCTGCTGTAAGCAGACCAATTGCGAATGAGCGTACTGGTTTTTTCATATTCTTCTCCTTTTCGTGATAAGTTTCCTGTCAGGTTCTTAGTTCTCTTTTGAATTCAGATCCTGAGGGAGTAATTCTTCTTCCAATATTTTAATTTTTTTCTTCATTTGATAGGTATCCTGCATTGTTGTTATGGATAATTGTTCTAATTGACTTTCCAATTCTTCAAACTTATCATTCATAAAATAGGATAATACAAATAAGACAATCGCAACAGCAATGATGGAAAATATTACAAAAATCAATCTGATTCCCTCCAATTCATGTTCACTCTTAGTTATAACATAGAATGGGACAGGAGAAAAGATAAATTTTTTCCATTAGATTCTTGCTAGTTCTTTAAAAATCTGCTATTATAATTGAGTCTGAAATGAAATGATAGATCTCTATAGTGTAAGTTTTTAAAAGTTTGGAGGGAAAACCATGCGCGTTAACATCACTTTAGCTTGTACTGAAACAGGAGAACGTAATTACATTACTACAAAAAACAAACGTACAAATCCTGAGCGTATTGAGCTTATGAAATATTGTCCACGTCTTAAAAAACACACATTACATCGTGAAACAAAATAATTGAAATTAACGAAACTCTTATCATCCTTGATAAGAGTTTTATTTTTTGTTTTATCAAAATTTGCGTTATACTTTTAATAATAGTGGGATTTTTGGTTAAAGGGGGAAATGGATTGGATAAACAGCAATTACGTAAATCTACAATTAAGATTCTGAAAAACTTTTCGGAAACTGAAAAACAACATATTGAACAACAATTAACGAGAAACCTCTTAACATCTAAATTATGGATAAATGCCGAAATTATTGGAATTACGATTGCCAGGGGCTTTGAATGGGATACAAAAGCAATTATAGAAGCAGCCTGGGAGCAAAATAAAACGATAGCAGTTCCAAAATGTGATCCGAAAGAAAGAAGGCTTACACTTTACCAATTAGAATCCTATGATCAATTGGAAGTTGTTTACCATAATTTATTGGAACCAAAACCCGCTGAATCAAAAGTCGTTGATAAAGCAATCATTGAATTATTGGTTGTTCCAGGGGTATTATTTGATAAGAGCGGATATCGCATTGGTTTTGGTGGTGGTTATTATGACCGATTTTTACAGGATTATCCTAATAAAACAGTTTCACTACTCCATTCTAGTCAACTAGTGGATTACGTGCCAGCACAATCATTTGACATCCCTGTTCAACATCTTATTACGGAAAAGGAAACATGTTGGAATCTAAAATAGGGGGGTGCTTTTGATGGTGCAAAATAGATATTCTCGGCAAATATTATTTACCCCGATTAATAAAGCAGGGCAGAATAAACTAATGAAAAGCTCTGTACTGGTTGTGGGTGCAGGTGCTTTAGGAACAGTGATTTGTAATCATTTAGTTCGCTCCGGTATTGGAAAGCTTCGGATCATAGACCGTGATTATGTAGAATTAAGTAATCTGCAAAGACAAATGCTCTTTGATGAAGATGATGTTAAAAATGTACTGCCAAAAGCTATTGCGGCTAAGAATAAACTGAAAAAAATTAATAGTACTATTACCATTGAAGCTATTATAGGGAATGCTACATATGATAATATAGAAGAGTTGGTTGACGGTGTTGACGTCGTGTTGGATGGGACAGATAATTTTGCTACCCGTTACTTATTAAATGATATCTGTTTTAAAAAAAATATAGCTTATTCCTATGGCGGTGTCGTTAGTTCCAGAGGAATGTCTGCATTTTTTATCCCGGGTGAAACTCCTTGTCTCAGATGTATTGCAAAAGAGGGCAGTGAAAGTGGTCAAACCTGTGATACTATAGGTGTCATAAATCCAGCTGTTGATATTGTTTCCTCCATGCAGGTAACTGAAACACTAAAGTATTTGACAGATAATAAGAACCATTTGAGAAAAACCTTAAGAACCTTTGACATATGGTTTAATAATCAATATGATATGAAGTTTCCAAAACCAAATCCATCATGCCCTACCTGTCAGCAAGAAGTATTTCCGGCATTACGAAAGACTGCAGAGACGAACGAAACAGTATTGTGTGGAAGAAATACTGTTCAAATTCATCAGAAAGCTCGATTGGATCTGTTGAAATGGGAAAAACAACTTTCTTCTGTTGCGGTGGTTAAGCGAACTCCCTTTTTGTTAAAGGTGCAATTTGATGAATTGAATTTTATTCTATTTCCAGATGGTCGAGTACTGATTCAAGGTACAGAAGATAAGGTAAAAGCACGAACCTGGTACGATAGATATATTGGATCCTAATGCATAATATTTACTGGTTGGAAAATAACTAATAACATCAGAAGAAAAAGAGGGTGTTATGATGCGAATATTAGTTGTTATTACTTTTATAATTACTGCAGTTTCAATTGTATATAAATGGCGCTACCGAATTATGAACATGATCCTTGCCATTAGTTTCCTCAGAAAAGCTGCAGTTTCCTTATCAATGAACATGCCAACAATACGAGCAAAGATTTTTCCGAATTTGTTTACAAATCAAACCACAAATTCATAATATAAAGTAAAAAGAAGTTGTTTATCATAGCTTCTTTTTCTTTTACGCACGTTTCGTAAGTCTTGTTGCTTTTTCATCCTCTTACCAGATAGAACTGCAACGTAACCATATAGTGATTTCTTTCCTTTTTATAAAATTAATTCAATTCCAGTTTTTCAGAAACCCAAAAACACTGATATTTCGCTACTGTCTATGAACTGCGTAAGTAAGCAATATACAAAACATCAACTCCTCATGATGGGATAAGTCGTATGTATTCTCAATCTTTTAGAAAGCAGTCTTCTTTTAAGAAGAAAAAGCCCAATAAATTTGGTATGATGATATTCTAGGGGAGGATAATGTATGTATTTAGAAGAACAGTATACGATGTTCAAAATCGCAAATGATTTGGTACAAAACAGCCAGTATGAAGTGCTTCATGTAAATGATCAAGATGAAGAAATCTGGCTAGAAAAATATGAGAACAAAACATCCAATGTAATTTACCTTGTAAATAAGGGGTTTGATTGGAAAAATCACTTAAAAAAAGATATCGTACATGTATTCCAAAAGGTTAAAGCCGTAAAACGATTGCTGCTCGGAAAAAATATCGTATTACATAATGTATATATTGCTACACATTCCCCGGTGGATGATTGGGAAGCATTAAAAATACCTATGCAGCTAAAAGAGAATAAATCAATTAAAATGAAAGTATATTATTTAGCTAAAAATGGTTTTACAGAAGAAAAGACAAGATTTTATGAGGCTGTAGGGTCAACACCTCCTACAACTGAAGAGGATGTTCCTGAAAGTGTTATGGAAGAAAAAGTTCAATTCTATAAAAAATCATTAGCTGAAGCACAGCACAGCAAACAAAAAGAAATGGAAAAGATTTTTTCATTTGGGAAGCCATTTTTTATTTATATGTTATTAATTGTAAATGTATTTATATTCTTCCTGCTGGAAAGAAGTGGTGGTAGTAACTCTATCGAAAACTTAATTGAATTTGGAGCTAAGTATAACCCGGCTATGATTGAAAGAGGGGAATGGTGGCGAGTTATCAGTTCCATGTTTCTGCATATAGGCTTTTTACATTTATTTATGAACATGCTGGCAGTATATTATTTAGGGTCATTAGTAGAACGGATTTATGGATCCTGGCGTTTTCTCATCCTATACTTTTTAGCGGGAATAGGTGGTGGGGTAGCCAGCTTTGCCTTTTCCACTCATGTATCTGCAGGAGCATCCGGAGCATTATTTGGATTGTTCGGTGCATTGTTGTTTTTTGGAATAATTCATAAGCGGGTATTTTTTCAGACTATGGGTAAAAATATCCTCTTGTTAATCGGGATTAATATTGTTTTTGGATTTACTATTCCACAAATTGATATGGGTGCCCATCTTGGTGGATTGATTGCAGGTTTTATTGCTTCAGCGATCATTCATCTACCCTCGAAAAAAGATTTACCGAAGCAATTAATCGCATTAGTGATTTATCTTGTAATGATCGTGGGATTAGTGCTATTTGGCATAGAAAACAATAAGAACAGCCAAGCATATCACCTGATGAAAATTGAAGAACTGAATCAGGAGAATAAGTATGAAGAGGTAGTGAATATTGCAACATCAGCATTGGACAAACGAGGTGACCTGGAAGGGCCATTGTTATTTCAACGCTCCTATGCCTATATCGAACTGGATCAGATTGACTCAGCAATTGAGGATTTAGAAAAAAGTATTCAAACTGACAATGAGATACCTGAAGCCTATTTTAATTTAGCCATGCTTTATTTTAATACCGGTGAAACGGATAAAGCAGAGGAAGCCATTATAAAAGCATATGAGATGAAACCTGAAGATGAAGCCTTTATTAATTTATATGAACAGATTACTGGAGAAGAAGTTCAATAATAATGATAAAACGTGTCCAATCAACTGACTGGGCACGTTTTATCATCTTTAGAATGAGAAGGCCCCTTCCTCAGGGATAAGATGACAGTCGAAGAGATGCGGAGGAGGTGAACGGCTCTTCAACGGAGACAATCTTTTTCCAAACCATTATACATCTATTCCAGTATTTTTAGTTGTAACCATTTGTAAGTTAATTCTAAACAGGAAGATATATTCTAGTGTAATAAACAGTGGTGGATAGTTCAATTTGTGTATTGCTGAATCAATTTATGTTTTTTAGTGTTTAATTCAAACAGTACAAGCAGATGCTGATTTTGTTTATCGAATAAAATAATTGGTATATAACTTTGAAGCTGATTATTCTCTGTATTTACAGCTGGAATAATATAGTTTTTATATAGACCTTCCCACAGTTGCCCCATGATCTTGTTCGTTTCATCTTGAGTCATAGTTGGAAGAGGCTCATTATTATATTTATACAGTGAAGTGAGTGGGACTGATAAATAGGATTCACCAGAAATATCGAAATAGGAATACAATTGATTCCAATGGTAAAGTAATTGTTGCTTTGTTGTTCGGTTTAGAAGATTCTTCCATTCTGATTCAAACTCGTTTTCAGGTGTTTTAAAAGCATCAAGTGGTGTAGCTGGAGAATCAACTACATATAAATGATCTGCAGACATTTGACGAATACTTTTGATTTGTTCATTCGGATAATGAATTTCTCCATGATGAAAAGAAATTACCTGAAAGAAGCTGCTATCTTCACTAAGAAGCTTTTCTTCTATTTGAATATGATCTGTATCCTGTACCCATCTACTGCGAACACCTCTTAACCTTCCGTTATCAAATAATAATGAAGCATCCTGGCGCAAATACATTTCTTTATCACTCTTGGAATCGGTTGTCCATGTAAGCTGATAAGAGTCATTTCCTTTTGGCAGAAAAAGTTCCAGATTGGAATTTGCAGAAATAAAAGAGCTATCTTCATCATTTGGAAAATATGTAATTGCCGGAGTGGTATTGATTCCTAAGATAAAAAATATACCAAAACCCAATATAATTAGGTTCAAAGAAATAAATACGCCCTTATTCATAAATTTTGTCATCCTTTAGTTAGCTTGTCTTTTTTAAAATATATGATGATACGTTTCTATTTATGTTTTCCTTAGAGATTGTCGTATAAAATTATTCAGTCTGCTAAAACTAATAATTATTACTATAGAAAATTCGGGTGACTAAATGGAAAATAATAAACAGACGTTATATTCTTCTTTTAATAAAAATGTAGCCTATGTAAAAGAGAGATTAGGTGTAGAGGAGAGCTTTGATTTAATACATCTCGATCTGGAATATGCAGGAAGAAAGATGGCTTTATTTGTCATTGATGGTTTTGCAAAGGACGATATATTACATCTTTTAATGAAATTCCTGGCAAAAATAGAGCCTGAGGATATAGAGCCGGATCCGTTAACCAAATTATTAAAAACGTATATTCCGTATATTGAGATAGATCAGGTGGATGATCTCAATGAAGCATCAGACCTCGTACTTGGTGGACCTGCGGCATTAATTGTAGAAGGAATCGATAAAATAATTATGATTGATGCACGAACATATCCCGTCAGATCACCTGCAGAACCGGATTTGGAGCGTGTTGTAAGAGGTTCTAGGGATGGGTATGTTGAAACAATTGTGTTTAATACATCATTAACACGAAGAAGGGTACGTGATCGATCGTTAAGAATGGAATATCTGCAAATTGGCCGGAGATCCAAAACAGATATTGCTATTTGTTATCTGGCTGACATTGCAGATAAGGAACGGGTTGACCATTTAAAACATGTATTAAAAAAATTGATACAGATGGTCTTCCAATGGCAGAGAAAACGATAGAGGAGTATATCAGTGGACGTCATTGGAATCCATATCCCACCGTCCGTTATACAGAAAGACCCGATACAGCAGCAGCACATTTGTATGAAGGGCATGTACTGATCATTATTGATGGCTCACCTAGTGTTATGATAACACCAGCGACTTATTGGCATCATCTGCAACATGCTGAAGAATACCGGCAAAAGCCATTAGTTGGTGCGTATTTACGGATGGTTCGTTTTATTGCGGTAATTGCATCTATATTTATTTTGCCATTATATTTTTTGCTATCCATGAATCCTGACCTCTTGCCTGAAGGATTAAAGTATATTGGTCCAAATGAAATGGGAGTAATTCCATTAATAATACAGTTTCTACTTGCGGAAATTGGAATAGATATGCTGAGAATGGCTGCAATCCACACCCCTTCTTCGTTAGCAACTGCACTTGGCTTGGTTGCTGCAATCATGATTGGCCAGGTTTCTGTAGAAGTAGGTTGGTTTTCCAATGAAGTAGTTCTTTATCTGGCATTAGCTGCTATTGGATCATATGCTACACCAAGTTATGAGCTCGGTCTTGCCAACCGGTTAGTGAGGATATTCCTGCTGTTGGTAACAGCTGCTTTTGGAGTCATCGGTTATGTTGTAGGAATAACGCTGTGGATTCTTTATATAACAAAAATGAAAACTTTTAATATTGCATATTTTTGGCCCTTTTTACCCTTTTCCTACCGCGCATTCCGTGATATCTTAATCAGATCACCAATCCCATTAAAAAATAGAAGACCAGCATTTTTGAATCCCCAAGACCCAGATCGTTGAAAACGATCTGGGTCTTACATTTAACTACCTAAATATGAATAAAATTTGCTATAATATAAATTGGTGATTTTATGGAGAATATTTATGATGTTCAACAATTATTGAAAAAATATGGTACCTTTATCTATACCGGTGATAGAATAGGTGATCTGGAACTTATGAAAATGGAGATTAACGAGCTATTCCAGTTACAATTTATCCAAAAAGAAGAATACATACAAGCTAAATTACTCCTTACTAAAGAGATAACACAATTAAGTAATGGAAAAAAAGGGGGAACTTCTGATGAATAAAACGATTATTGGTATTGATGTTGGCGGTACTACATGTAAAATCGGATTATTAAGTAAGGATGGAGAAATCATAAAAAAATGGGAGATTCCTACAGATACGTCAGGTTCCGGAATTTCTATAGTTGAAGATATATGGGAATCTGTAAGTAATCAATTGGAAAGATTAAACATAAAAAAAAGTAATATAATGGGAATTGGCATGGGAGTACCCGGTTTTATTGATGGAGAGACCGGCTATATATTTGAAGCTGTAAATATAGGCTGGAAAAATTATGATCTATCAAAGGAATTAACAGCTAAAGCTGATTTACCAGTATTTGTAGCAAATGATGCAAATATAGCGGTGCTTGGTGAAAACTGGCTCGGTGCGGGTAACAATGCCAGAAACCTTATTGCAATTACATTAGGCACAGGTGTTGGTGGTGGAATTATAGCAAATGGAGATATTTTAGATGGTCAAAACGGTATGGCTGGAGAAATTGGTCATTTAATTGTTGATCCCGATGGCTATACTTGTAATTGTGGCCGGAATGGATGTCTGGAAACCATTGCATCTGCAACTGGTATGGTACGTCAAGCAATGGATAGGATTGAAAAGGAACAAGAAAGTATGCTGGCAGAGCATTTTCATAAATCAGGGTCAATCTCGGCAAAGGATATTTTTGATTTAGCAAAGGCAGGAGATGCAGTTAGTGAAAATATCATAAAACATACTGCTTCTATTCTTGGCTTAGTAATCGCAAACTTGGGTGTTTCCATTAATCCATCCAAAGTATTGATTGGCGGAGGAGTGTCAAAAGCAGGAGATCAATTACTTTCAGCAATCCAACAAGCCTTTGAGGAATATGCCTTACCTAGAATCAGAGAAATTTGCGAAATACGTATAGCCCAGTTGGGAAATGATGCTGGAATTATTGGTGGAGCATTTCTCGTTAGACAAAAATTAGAAAATATTACATTTCAATAATATATAATTAGGATAAAATTATGAGATAGTAAAATTGATTAGCATTCTATGAAACTTTTATCTAGATTAAAACGTCTAATAGTATAATGGCATTTACAGAAAATTTACCAGTGGTTTACAAACCGTAATAACGGGAAATGAAAAAGAGAATATAAATAAATGGCAATGAATACATTATTTATCTAAATACCATTTATTTGCTGTAAATAGGATAGGGATATCAGGAGGTAATGATGATGAGAAATTTAAATCAAGGTAAAATACCGTTATATATTATTGCTACTTTATTATTTGGGTTGAAAACATATATTGTGTATCGATTTATGTTTACGATTGATTTAGAAAATTCAATGCAGGAGTTAATCTTAATTATTAACCCTTTTGTGTCTGCTTTTCTAATCTTTGCACTAAGTGTATGGTTTAAAAAACATTCACGTCAAATGAAATTTTTAAGATACACTGCATTATTTGGTACTCTAATTGTGTTTGCTAATCTTGTATTTTATCGTTCGTTTACAGATTTTATTACAATCCCTCAACTATTTCAAGCAAGTAATGCAGCAGATCTTGGGTCCAGTATACTAACGCTAATCAAGCCATACGATGTTTTATTATTTGCAGATGTTATTATAATTTGGTATTTGAGTAAGAAAAAGCAGGAAATGATGACAGTAGATTACCCACGAAGCGGAAAGGTTTTCGCATTAGCCATGTCTTTTGTGCTTCTTGCAGGTAACTTCTTTCTTGCTGAAATGGAAAGACCACAATTATTTACACGAGCTTTTGATCGTGAATATTTAGTTAAGAATATCGGGTTATTTAATTACCATGCATATGATATTGTCATTAATACGAAAGCAAAAACACAAAAAGTATTTGCAGATGGCAATGAATTACCAGAAATCCAGGATTATATTAAAAATGAAATAAGAAGCAGTGAACAATCAGAATTGTTTGGTGTTGCAAAGGATAAAAATATCATTTTTATTAGTCTAGAGTCAGTTCAAAGTTTTGTTATTAATAATGATGTTAACAAACAGGAGATTACACCATTTCTAAATAGTTTGACAGAAGATGAGGATACGTATTATTTTGAAAACTTCTATCATCAAACAGAACAGGGGAAAACTTCCGATTCAGAGTTTTTAGTACAAAATTCGCTTTATCCATTATCTAGGGGTGCCGTATTTTTTACCCAGAGTCAAAACGAATATAACGCATTGCCTGAAATGCTAAAAGAAAACGATTATTATTCAGCAGTATTTCATGCTAATAATAAAAGCTTCTGGAATCGGGATCAAATGTATGAAAGTCTGTACGTTGATCAATTCTATGGAGAAGAAGCATATGAAATTAATGAAACCAATTCGATAGGTTGGGGTTTAAAAGATAAACCATTCTTTGAACAATCGATTAAATATCTTCAATCACTTGAACAACCATTTTATTCGACATTTATTACGTTAACAAATCATTTTCCATTTGAGCTCGGTGAAGAAGATAAATCAATTGATCCATATGATTCAAATTCAAATACACTGAATAATTTCTTTCCAACAGTAAGGTATTCGGATGAAGCATTAGAACAATTTTTCAATCAGCTAAAGGATGCTGGTTTGTATGAGGATTCCATTATAGTAATTATGGGTGACCACAACGGAATCAGCCAAAATCATAATAGGGCAATGAGTATGTATTTAGACAAAGAAGAATTAACGCCATATGATCAAGTACAGCTGCAACGTGTTCCTTTCTTTATTCATATACCTGGTCATGGAGAAGGGAAAGTGAAATCTGAGGTTGCTGGTCAAATTGACGTAAAGCCTACTTTATTACACATGGCAGGTATTCATACAGACAACGACATTTATTTTGGTAATGATTTATTCCATGATGACAGAAAAGGATATATTGCTCTTAGAAACGGTGATTTCATAAGTGATGAATATATATCTACCAGAGGAATATGCTATAATCGACAAACGGGCGAGCCAATTGAAATTGATGATGAAGACGAACTGTCAAATTCAGAAGCAAATTCAACAAATGCTTGTGATCCAATTACCGAAAAGGTGGAAAAAGAACTTGGATATTCCGATGATTTGATTTATGGAGATTTATTCCGATTTGTAGACTTTGATAAATTAGCTAGAGATAACTAAATTAAAAGCTGCTTCATAATTAGAAGCAGCTTCTTTCTAAAAAAAGCCAACTTTTAGTTAAAAGTTGGCTTTCTTGCTAAATAAATTATATTATTAACCGGAAATCTCGGAAATTAAGGTTGCTACTGCGAAAAAGCCAAATGCTAAGGCGGTAACTGCAGAAAATCCCAGAGCAAAAATATTTTTGAATTTCAATTGACGAATTACTGATACTACAGCAACCAGTGCTACTAGCAAGAATAGTATTGCTAATACGATATGCATGATTTCTCCTCCTTATGTTCTTTCCTAATCTGTACTGATTGATTTAAAAATTACATTTGTATTATTATGTAACTAAGCCTTTATATTATATATTTTATAGTATTAAATTGCTTTTGTCGAGATATATCCTAGTTATTATGGAGGTTTTTTAAGTGAATATTAAAAGTATGTCTTTAGGTCCATTGGGTACGAATTGTTATATTGTGCATCATGATAAAACTGCTTTAATTGTAGATCCAGGGGGTGAAGCAAATAAAGTAGTTGATTACTTGAATAAAGAAAATCTAAACGTACAGGCGATTTTATTAACGCATGCCCATTTTGACCATATAGGGGCTGTCGATAAGCTTCGCACATATTATGATGTAGAGGTTTATTTACATGCAAATGAAGCATCATGGCTCGAGGATCCCAATTTAAATAGCTCTGTCTTTTTTACCGGTAATGAAATTAAGACCAAACCAGCTGAACATATATTACAACCAGGAAAAATGGAAATAGGTTTATTTTCATTCGAAGTAATCCATACACCTGGACATTCGCCTGGAAGTGTAAGTTTTGTGTTTGCAGATAATTTGTTCGTTATTAGTGGCGATGTCTTGTTTCTTCAAGGGATTGGCCGGACAGATTTACCAGGTGGGGATATGAACCAATTAGAGTTTAGTATTAGAAATTCCTTATACAAGTTGGATGATTCGTTTGTAGTTTATCCAGGTCATGGTCAGAAAACTAAAATAGGATATGAAAAGCAGTATAATCCTTTTATAAATGATTAGAAAAGATGGCGTTTGTTAAAGAGATATGGAAAGCGAACTATTTGTTTTTTTAGAAACACTTATACTTAGAAATGCAAGGCTTGGGCAATGCCTTTTACATGCTCCGGAGTTTTCCTTATGCACCTATACAGTAATAATATGGATTTTTTTCATTCAATTCAAAATTATAAAAGTGTGGGGCGGCTGTGTAGCAATGTATAAACTGAAGCGCTCTGGAACTGTGATAACGTTTGTCCTACCAAAAAAAGATGCTGCTAATTGCTGAGCGCTGGGGATTGACGTGGCTGATTACGGAATTAAGTTATACGCAAATCATCATTTTATAATTTCTTGGTAAGCAGTAAAAAACCCTTCTAATAAAAGAAGGGTTTTAGGGGGGATGTGCTCTACTTTTGTTGGTTAGGGATATAAGTTAAGCTACTCTCTATATAATAAATGGAGATTAACAACATGTCAATAGTGTTAAACTTAAAAAATATAAAATGTAGGTAAAAACATAGACGGACATATGCAACAGGGCTCAATATAGTTTTTAAATTAATCATATAAAAAAGAACCCTGCATGATATATGTAAGCAGAGTTCTCTTTTGTTTTAGTGTCCGAAACCAGGTACAAGTATGAATTCAGAATACCATGTAAAGCCTATCATAAAGACGGTACAATACGCTCCAAATAAATACATATACATACGTTCAGATAATTTTAAATAACCAACTGTAAGGAAAAACGCTGTTTGAACAAGGAATAATAGTGCCGTTTTCTGCATATCTCCAACATAAAACATTACTGTAAATATACCTGTCCAAAAGGCGAGCATACGAAACACACGATCCATGCTTTTCCCCCTCCTTTTAGGTAACCTTTTCTTTGTTATTATAAACGAGGAAATACAACTTGTAAATGAATCTTACTAAACAATTGAAAGTTTTGCAACATAGACGCAGTTTTCACAGCCCTGAAACATGTTTTCCTCCTCTACCAGATCCACATTTGTAAATAAAACCTCAAACATTCCTTTTAAAAATGCATTGTGCATATTACAAACCATTGAATGATTGTTTGTAGCAATCTCTTTAAAAGGACAATTATTAATTTTGAATTTAATACTATTCGATTCTGAATCATATTGGAATTTTGGATACATCCCAAGCATTGTTCCAGCATCTTCAAGAATATGGATTTTTCGCTCTATAGTGAGTTCCTGTGAAACAGGGATTGCTTGATAATGTTCCATAACTTTCATTCCATATTTTTTACCGGTTCTATATAATGCTACTTTGCCCGGTTCTCCTAACTCAACAAACGATTCAAGTGCAATAGTGGAGAGAAGTTTGTAATCACGATGTGGAAAGTTAAGTTCAATCACTTCATTGGAAAGACGATACCTTCTGCTTGGCCTACCACCTTTTCCTGTTTTTTTGGAATAGGAGACGACCATATTAATGTCTTCTAATTTAGATAAATGCAGCCTCGCCACATTTGGATGGATCTCAAACTTTTCTGCAATTTCTATTACACTTACTTCCTGATGCTCCTGGATAATATATTGGTAAATATTATATCTGGTTGGATCGCTTAACACATTTGTAACCTTTAGTGTCTGTTCCACCTTCATTCACCTCTATCATATTTATTACCTTAATTATAATAAATATCCATATATAAATGGGACTAAAGTGGAGTTTGTTGGAAATTGTACACATTTCTACTCTATTACAGGTGTATCAGATTCTATATTTAAATAATTTGTAATGAAATAACTGGTATTGTTGTTTGTCTCTATAAAGAAATCCAATTTATATCTCTTGTTATCTACAGGATTTATTTCAATTTCAACCGTTCCTTCAGGGAAAACATAGGAAACTTTTTCAATTGGTGTTTCCTTGATTTTAATTTCCTCCTGTAATGATATGTGTCCCATTTGGAATAATGTTTCTATTTTCAATTGTTCCATATAATTCTCCGTTATGTGGATTTCATTCCTGTAACTGCTGATATTGGCTGTGATAATCATAAAAACCAATGATATGATAAACAGGACATAGGGTAGAAAGAATCCATTTTGATTATTTATAAAAAATAATTGTTTTTTCATAAATTTCCCCTTGTATTGATGTTACGGTTGTACGGATTCCATAAGGTACTTCTTCAAATTTTAAATCCTGTATATTCTGTAAATAAAGCTCGTGCCCCTTCCAATCGACTCGCCTGCGAATTTGAGAATCTTGATATTTTTCAATTGTAGCAGTTTTTTTATTATCTAAATCAAGGTATAGTATCGATGAGGATACTCTGTAATCAATTGCATTCATCATATCATCCCGTAAAAACTTAAAAAATTGCTGGATAGATAATTCATCATAATTGGATTTGTAGTCTGCTGATTTGATTAAAATAGCAGCAAATGGTAACGAAACGGTTAAGACAGTGATGATTAAAAGCATCGATATAAATGTAAATGCCCGTTCACTTTTGGGGAAGACCGTATAAACAAAACGTTTCATCTTTCTTTTTGACATTTTCCCATATGACACATCCTTTTATATAATCATTTTCTTTTGCAAATTGAAATGTTACATCTTTTTCTTGTATCCGTTTATGAAAGATAGAAGGGGAAGAAAGATTTTCTTCCCATATATATGGCTGCATTTCATCATGCAGCCGGTATGCTAGTATTCGTCGATCACTTAATACCTGCTGTTCCTCGTTTAATAAAACGATAATAGGAAAGATTACAGATACAGCAATCATAAGAATACTTGTTGCAACCAGAACTTCAATTAAAGTAAACCCATTATTCTTCAACAATATAAAACCTGCCTTTTCCAGGTTGAAAAACAGCGAAATACGTAATGTCCCCTACGATCAACTCAAGTGTTCCTGCTCGTCGTATTGTTCCTTTTTGCGTAAAGGATATTTCATTATTAAAATCTCTGTCAATTATTTTCATATCAGGTGGAAATGGTCTTACAATCGCTGCTTTATGGGGACCTTGTAAAATCTCATATCTGTCCTGATGAAATCTAATGGAATGGATATCTTCCCATGTGGAGGAGGATTGTGCTTGAATATATAAAACATCTGATTCAAGTATTTCAAAAAAAAGGTTTAGACGCTGTTTTTCAAGATTGGAGATATTTAGTGAAACACTCACCACCAGTATTATGGATAAAATGCTTAGCACAAAGAGCAGTTCAATTAATGTAAAGCCGTTTTTATGATTCATTGCCAGGATTTGGATTATTTACTATTCCGTTCGTTATCGTAATAAGTTTACCGCTAGGACATTTCGTTTGCTCGTCAGAAATATATTTATCTTCCACCATTTTGGTTGTAGTTGTAGGGTAACTGCCCTCATTTAAATAATACAAATCTACCTGTGCCTGCACTACTTTAACTAATGCATCACATCCGGTTTCATTGACATCTTTACTCTTTCCGCTCAAATTTGGAACAATAAGAATGATCAATACAGAGATGATCATGAGAACGATTAACATTTCGATCAGTGTGAAACCCTTATTATTTTCAAACATGCGAATTCTCTCCTCTAAATTGTTTTAATTAAATCAAACATTGGCCACATCAATGTTACATAAATGAAAATGATAAAACACGCTAGTACTAAAAAAAACACTGGTTGAATATATGTGAATAATTTAATGATTTTCCGCTGTATTTCCTCCGTTAATAACTCTGCATACACGGTTAGATCTTTGTCGAGAGTCTGGGTGTCCGCATTCTTTTGGAAAATAGCTGCTAATTGTTTTTCAAACAGAGTAAATTGTGAAAGCAGGTATGTTATTTGACGTCCTTTCGTTAATTCTGCTGTCATTAATCTGGAATAGTGGGCAATGATTGGTAATTTCTGTTGGTTGGCCATTTGATGCAGAATTTCTTTAAAGGACATGCCAGTTTTTAAAAGCGTGTTGAAGTGTATCGCAAAGAGAAAGGAGGTTTGAAGCCTTAAAAATTTACGATAAATCGGTATGCTGTTTAATAGTTGAATCTGTCTTTCAAAAGCAATTTTATGTTTTATAAATTGCCAACTAATAAAACCTACTAAGATCAGAATAATGATTAGAATCCCTATAGCACCTAAAAGATTAATAAGGCCTATTGAAATCCGTATCGTTGAAGAAGCATCCGTATTCTGAAAGATCTCTGCAAATGAAGGAAGTACGGATTGTTTAATGAAATATAGCAATAAAGAGAAGATGACTAACAGAATGAGCGGATATCTGGCAATTTGCTGAAATTTCTTCATATAATTCGTTCTGTGCTCGTACATCTCCATGCATTTTTTAATACTTCCTTCGAGATCCCCATTTGATCGAACAAAATATAAATAAGACGTGATTGTTTGATGAAATAGTGCTTCTTCAAATGCCTGATCAATCGTATCTCCGTTTTTTAGACAGGTTGTAATCTGTGTAGCAGGATGAATCATTTGGCTGTCCCATTTCATTATCTCAAGAGCAGATAATAGTGGGTATCCATTTGCCAGTAATCGATGGAGTCTTTGTAAGAACCGTAATTGAATTTCATTTGCAGGTTTTTCTTTACGAGTTGGTAAAAATCTCCTCAGAAACATAACCATATACGAAAGCCTTCTTTCTTAAGTGATCAAAAGAATGGAAGTTTCCTATTTCAAAACCGCTATCTCCTTTTAACGTATTTTCGAGAACTTCTCCATCCAATAGTTCTAAGATAGCTGCCCTTCTTTTTGTTTTTTTATTAATTTGAATTGGGAGTAGCTCCAAAGAAGCTACCGCAATAAGTGATTGTTGCAAATCAATTTCTTTTAATCCCATTTCCAATAAACGATGGATTGTTCCGACGGCATCTTTGGCGTGTAACGTACTTAAAACAAGATGACCGGTAAGTGAGGCATCAAAAGCAAATTTTGCTGTATGTTTATCACGGATTTCTCCAATCATAATAATATCCGGATCATGTCTTAATGCCGCTTTTAGACCGGTTTGATAGGTTATGCCTGCCTTTTCATTTACTTGTACCTGTAAGATATCATGTATTTCTTTTTCAATCGGATCCTCTAGTGTAATGGTTTGATAAGATTTTTCTTTTAAAATTGCCTGTAATAACGCATATAAAGTCGTAGTTTTTCCACTTCCGGTTGGCCCGGTGAATAAAATGATTCCAGCACGATTTGAAATCCATTCCTTTATTTTTTTCAATTGATTTGGAAATAAAAATAGTTGATCAAGGGTAAGATTTTCTTCCTGAGGCAGGATTCGAATTGCCAGGCTTTCAGTGTGGTTAATTGGAAGTGTCGATAATCGAAGCGAAAAAACGTTAGAATCACCCTGGTGAGTGATAGTTCCATTTTGTGGTTTTCTTATTTCACCGATATCCATTTCTGATGTAAATTTATAGTATGTGAGTAGTAATTCGTATTGGGAAGTTAAAATGGACTTATAAAAAATTCGTTTTCCATGGATACGAAAGTAAATATTTGTTTGCGTGGAAAAAGGATAAAAGTGAATATCTGATGCTTGTGCTTCGAAGGCAGTGTTTAAAAGCTTACTTGAAAGTGATGCAGCAGGGTTCAAATAATTCACCTCCTTAAATAATCTGCAACAACTACACTATTCGACATGTTTTGCTAAACTCCTTCTTTTTTTATAAAGTTTTTTTAAAAAAAGATGGATAATCGAAAGTTTTTATGTAAAAGCTATACATAATAATGAGGTGATAGCTATTTCTGGAAATGATTATCTTAAATTTATGACAGAGCAGGTAGTAGCATATATTGATTTACCTTCTGATGAAAGAAGAAAAAGAAGGAAAAAACAAAAAGAGGAACGGCAAATATATACGAATAAGTGGCTTGGTGTTTTGCCATTTGTTTTTCGAATAATTCTAAAAAAGATCAATTAGTAGCAGGGAGATCATCTTGATCAAACCCTGCTATTTCTTTCTTATACTATTATTCGTTAAGATAAAACACGCCACCATTAATCACCTCATAGGTAATGCTTGGTTCAAAACGGTCAGTTATTTCGTTTATTTCTTTTTCCATTTGGTTCTTTTCCTCATCTGTATCCCCAACATAAAAATGTTTAAGCATCTGTATTTCATTATTCAATGTATTGATTGAATCTTCGGCCCATGAATGACTTTGATTTTCAATATAATTGTCGATTACTGATTCAATCCGTCGAAAGCCGCTTTTAAGTTTAATTATTGGGGAAATGGTGTAGCAGTAGTCGGAAATGGTTGTTTGTAGCTGTATTGGTTCAAGTAAATTCATCATCTCCAGTTTCATTGCACCATTTACCAGATGAAGACCAATTGAAAAAAGCTCATCCTTCTTTTGTTTTCCTTTGTAGCTGATTTTGATATTCGTCACCAGCCAAGGATAGAGTGGTGTGTTCTGAGCGGTATCTATTTTCTGAAATAGCCGAGTGTACTTTTCATTCTGTTTCAGGTGATTGATTATTTGTTGTAAACGGGGGCTTCCAAAGTGTATCCACTCCCCATTCACTTCTCTTTTATCGGGATTTGTAATGAGGGTAAGCTGCTTTGGTTCTCCCTTTTGCCCGATTTTTTTAATGTAGTGCCAGTAAAATGGACGATTCATCAGCACTCTATCCATTTCCTCTGTCAGCTGTACGGATAAAACGCCCTCTACATTAAGAAGAGTTTCACAATGATGTGCTGTAAAATAATCCTGTAAAAACTTATTTAAATTAGTTATGGCCATAATGTTGTTCCCCGCTTACTGAATGATCATTGGTATATTTGATTATGGAAGAAAGGTTATTCAATTTAATTTTTGCTTCACCAGTTGATGAAGATTCATTAAATATGTTTTTAATTTCCGACTCAATATCAGGTATATTTAATTCAGCTAGTATATCATCAAGGTGACCAATTACTTGTTCGAATAAATTAATCTTTTCGTAAAGCAAGTTCATAATATGTTCTTCGATTGTGTCACGGATTGCTAAATTGTATATATGAACATCTTTTTTTTGACCATAGCGATGGATACGTCCGATTCTCTGTTCCAATCGCATCGGGTTCCACGGAAGGTCATAATTAATCATATAACTGCAAAATTGCAAGTTAATTCCTTCTCCGCCAGCTTCCGTTGCAATTAAAACCTGTACATGGTTCTTAAACAGCTGCTTCATCCAATCTTTTTTCCCTCGTTTAAAACCACCTCTAAACGGAACTGAAGAAATTCCGTGCTGTTGCAGATACCATTGCAGATAGAGCTGTGTTGCTCGGTATTCTGTGAAAATGATAACTTTCTCATCGCCAATATTTTTAATTAATTCAATGACTTTATCTGCTTTAATGTGATGTGGCAATTGTTCGATTTTCGACAGTAGGGGTTGAATATCCTCTCTTGCAGCTTCATTTTCAATTTTTTTAAGAGATAAATAACACGCCTCACGTGATGAACATATTTCTCTCAAATAGGTTATTTTTGAAAAGGTAGAAAGGGCTTCTGTCATACTATCTATTTTATTGTATACTGCCTGCTCTTCTTTCGTGAAATTAATATAAACGGTTTCAATCCTTCGTTTGGTATTATTCATATCAGTATTTTGCCTTGTGTTACGAACCATTACTTTTTGAATCAGTTGTTTTAAATAAAAATCCTGCTTCATTTTTTTTCGATCTTTCCCATATTGCTCTAGGAAGGAATCATAATCTCCTAGATGACCCGGCTTTAAGATGGAAACTAAATTAAAAATTTCTATAAGCCGATTTTGTATAGGTGTTGCAGTTAAAAGCAGACAATATTTTTTTTTGAGAGCACGGACAAATGAGTAATTTTTTGTTTTATGATTTTTAAGCTTGTGTGCCTCATCAATTAAGATAAAATCATATTCTATATCCAATATGCTTTCACGATGTGGAGAGCGTTTTGCTGTATCAATAGAAGAGATAATTATATCTCCATGCTCCCAGGTATAGTTTTTTCGATGAGGTACAGCAGGTATATAAAATTTTTCATTTAATTCTTTTGCCCATTGGTTAACCAATGAGGCTGGAACTAAAATGAGTGCTTTCTTTACTAATCCTCTGATCATATATTCTTTTAATATCAGGCCGGCTTCTATGGTTTTACCTAATCCAACCTCATCAGCCAAAATAGCTCTTCCATTCATTGTTTCAATAACCTGCTCGGCACAATTCACCTGATGCTCTAAAAAGTCCACATGGGGAAGGTATTCCAATGCACGTAATCCATTGAATTCTGGTGTCATGGTAGTTAATTCAGCTTGATAGGCCATTGAAAAAAGTTCCCAGGATGAATACTTTCCATTATTTTCCATCACTGTGTCAAGCTGATCGATAAATGCAGTATCCTTTACAATTTGAATCGACTTCATCATATCCTTCCTTTGCCTGAAAATTTTAGCTTAAATGTAAATGGCTATATTCCATTTTGTTTCTATGATATAATAATGACGAGAAATGGATTTTTCATCGATTGATACATAGTATAACCAAATAGAATATTTTCATAAAAGCGAATGAATACAAGGGGAGAGTTTGCATCTTAAGTTTATGTTCTGGAAGAAAGAATTTGTTTATTCTATCTTCCAGAACAAATTCCTGGGTGTAACGCCGAAGGAGCAAGCAAAAAGCGAATCTCTCAGGCAAAAAGACTCTTGTAGGACGCATCTCTGGAGAGTGCTTACCTTGGTGTATTATTACCAAAACACTTTGGCAGGCCACCCACGAAGCAAGTATTTGTATTGCCGGATAACCGGGTTAATATAAATACGCAACTTTCTGGTTTAAGGACAGGGGTTTCACAACTATCGGTGGAATCTCTGTTTTTTTGCATTTTTTCAAGCTTTAAAATGGAACAAGTTCTCTAAGTAATTTATTTTAAATGAAAAGGAGTGGATGGAATGACTGAGTTAAGAAAAACACCGTTATTTCCAGAGTATGAAAAGTTCGGCGCAAAAACAATCGATTTCGGCGGCTGGGATCTCCCGGTACAATATTCCGGTATCAAACATGAACATGAAATAACTCGAACGAAAGCCGGGTTATTTGATGTATCACATATGGGTGAAATCACAGTAAAAGGCCCGAAAAGTTTAGAATTTTTGCAAAAGTTAACAACCAATGATGTAGCAAAATTATCCCCGAAACGTGCACACTATACCTTTATGTGCTATGAAGACGGGGGAACAGTTGATGATTTTTTAATTTATATGATGCAGGAAAATGATTATTTATTAGTGGTGAATGCTGCGAATGCAACAAAAGATTATGAATGGTTAACAAAAAATAATGATTATAGTAAAGAAGATGTTACCATAGCGAATGTTTCAGACGATTATGTGCAATTGGCATTACAGGGACCACTTGCTGAAGAAATCCTACAAACAATTACAGAAACTAATTTAAAAGATATCAAATTTTTCCGTTTTGAAGATAAGGTTGAAATTTCTTCCATTACAGCACCTGCAATTGTTTCAAGAACAGGTTACACAGGTGAAGACGGCTTTGAAATTTATATTGAAAAATCGAGTGGTCGTGATTTGTGGAACAAAGTACTTGAGGCAGGAAAAGAAAAAGGTTTGGAGCCGATTGGGCTTGGAGCAAGAGATACGCTGCGCTTTGAAGCAAACCTTGCACTCTACGGACAGGAGCTATCCAAAGATATTACGCCAATTGAAGCAGGCATGAAATTTGCTGTGAAAGTTAATAAAGAAGCAGATTTTATTGGAAAAGAAGTATTGAAAAAGCAAGTTGAAAACGGACCAGGTAGAAAGTTAGTCGGAATTGAAATGATTGATAAAGGTATTCCGAGAAATGGCTATGCGGTTTATAGAGGGGAAGAAGAGGTTGGGTATGTTACATCTGGAACACAATCTCCTACACTTCAAAAGAATCTGGGATTAGCACTGGTGAAGCCTGAGTTTACAACCGAAGGTACAGAATTGTATGTTCAGGTACGTAAGCGCAAATTAAAGGCCGTTGTAGTAAAAAGACCATTTTATAAACGAGAGAATTAGGGAGGGTTAAGTAATGGAATTTCGTTATTTACCAATGACTGAAACCGATAAAAAAGAAATGCTAGATAAAATCGGTGTATCATCCACAGAAGAACTGTTTTCTGATATTCCGAAAGAAGTTAGACTGGACAGGGAATTAAACCTTAAAAAGCCAGCTAGTGAATATGAGTTGAAAAAAGAACTAACAGAAATGGCAAGCAAAAATGCGAATTTAACAGAATATCGTTCATTTTTAGGTGCGGGTGTTTATGATCATTTCATTCCATCAGTTGTCGATCATGTTATTTCAAGACAAGAATTCTATACATCTTATACACCTTATCAGCCGGAAATGACACAAGGTGAACTGCAGGCTATGTTTGAATTCCAGACAATGATTTCTGAAATTACCGGCATGCCTATTGTTAACTCTTCAATGTATGATGGCGGAACAGCTGTAGTTGAAGCTGTTTACTTGAGTGTTGTTCAGACAAAGAGAAAGAAAGTTCTGGTTTCAGCTGCATTGCATCCGGAACATCGTCAGCTCGTTCATACTGCTTCAAAAGGCAAGGGGCTTGAAATTGTTGAAATTGGTCACAAAGACGGTCAAACTGATTTAGAGCAGCTAGAAAAAGAGCTGGATGAAGATACAGCTTCCGTTATTGTTCAATATCCTAACTTCTTAGGTCAGATTGAACCACTTGAAAAAATGAATAAATTAATTAAAAAACAACCTAAAACAATGTTTATCGTTTCAAGCAATCCACTCTCACTTGGTTATTTAACACCGCCATCTGAATTTGGTGCGGATATTGTTGTTGGTGATACACAAGTATTTGGCATCCCTGCGCAACTTGGCGGCCCGCACTGTGGTTATTTTGCAACAACTCAAAAATTAATGCGTAAAGTACCTGGACGTTTCGTTGGGGAGACGGTAGACGAAGAAGGTGAGCGCGGTTTCGTTTTAGCACTGCAAACGAGAGAACAGCATATCAGACGTGAGAAAGCGACATCAAACATCACCTCTAACCAGGCGTTGAACGCGGTAGCAAGTTCAGCTGCTATGAGTGCGCTTGGTAAACACGGTGTTAAAGCTATGGCTAAATTAAATATGCAAAAAGCAAGATATACAAAACAACAGTTGGAAGAAGTTAATTTACCAGCTGCATTCAGCGGATCATTTTTTAATGAATTTGTGGTTAAACTTTCAAAACCCGTATCTGAGGTCAATGATAAGTTATTGGAAAAAGGTTTTGTCGGCGGGTTTGATTTAGGGAGAACATATCCAGAATTAGAAAATCACATGCTGATAGCTACAACTGAAATCCGTTCGAAAGAAGAAATCGATGCATTTGTTAAAGAAATGGGGGATATCAATGGCTAAAGAAAACTTTCCATTAATTTTTGAACGCAGTAAAGCAGGTAGATCAGGATATAATCTGCCAGCGCTTGATGTTCCAGAAATTAATTTAGAAGAAGAACTTGATGGTGCTTATATCCGTAAAGTAGATGCAGAACTTCCTGAAGTTGATGAATTGGAATTAATGCGTCACTATACAGGACTATCCAACCGTAACTTTGGTATTCTATCTGGATTTTATCCACTGGGATCTTGTACGATGAAATACAATCCGGTAATTAATGAAGAGGTTGTCAGACATCCAGGATTTAGTCATATTCATCCCTATCAAGATACGAAAACAATTCAAGGTGCGCTTGAATTAATGTATGATTTACAAGTACATCTTGAAGAAATTACAGGGATGCAGGAAATCACATTACAACCGGCTGCCGGTTCACAAGGTGAGTGGACAGCATTAATGATATTCAAGGCTTTCCACGAGGCAAACGGTGAATCGCATCGTAATGAAGTTATTGTACCTGACTCGGCACACGGTACAAACCCAGCATCTGCAGCAGTTGCCGGATTCAAAGTTGTTGAAGTTAAATCAAATGAAAAAGGTTTAGTTGACGTAGAAGATTTAAGAAGAGTAGTAAACGAAAATACTGCAGCACTTATGTTAACGAACCCTAACACGCTCGGTCTGTTTGAAACTGAAATTCTCGAAATGTCGGAAATCATTCATGAAGCGGGCGGAAAAATGTACTATGATGGTGCTAACCTAAACGCTATCATGGGCTATGCGCGTCCAGGAGATATGGGCTTCGATGCTGTTCACTTGAACTTGCATAAAACTTTCACTGGCCCACATGGCGGTGGCGGTCCAGGATCTGGTCCAATCGGCGTTACAGAAGAACTTGCACCGTTCTTACCTAAACCAGTTGTCCGTGAAAAAGATGGCATGTATGATTTGGATTACGATCTTCCACAATCGATTGGTATGGTAAAAGGTTACTACGGTAACTTTGGAATTAACGTGCGCGCATATACTTACATTCGTACGATGGGCGCAGAAGGGCTTAAGAAAGTCAGCGAATATGCTGTGCTTAATGCAAACTACATCATGCGCAGTCTTGAAGAAAAATATCAGCTTCCATTTACACAACATTGTAAACATGAGTTTGTTATATCGGGTAATAAGCAGAAGTCGCTAGGCGTGAGAACATTGGACATTGCTAAACGTCTTATGGACTTCGATATTCACCCACCAACTGTTTACTTCCCATTAATTGTGGGTGAAGCACTCATGATAGAGCCGACAGAAACAGAGTCAAAAGAGACGTTGGATCATTTCATTGAGTCGATGATTCAAATTGCTGATGAAGCAGAAAATAATCCGGAAATCGTTCAAAAAGCACCTTACAAGACAGCTGTAAAACGATTAGACGAAGCAACTGCATCTCGTAAGCCAGTGCTTCGCTATCAAAATCAAATTGAAAAAGAAACATAAGAGATTCCAGAATCGTTTAAAAAGCACCTGATAATACGGAATTTACCGTCTTAATGAACAACAGCAGTAAGAAAGCCGATATAATGATATTACGAATATGAAAAAGGCCCAAGAAATTGGGCCTTTTTCTATATATTTTATTTAGCTTTAATTTTTCCAGTCCATTTCTTGAATCCGCCTTTTAATTGGTTTATGTCCTTATAGCCTTTTTTGTGTAGAAGCTGTGCAGCTCGTGCCGACCTTGAACCGTTTTGACAATAAAGATAAACCGGTTTATCTTTACGCATTTCAATTAATCGTTGACGCATTTGTGTAACTGGTATGTTTCTGGAACCAAGAATATGTCCTTTATCAAATTCCTGTGGTTCTCTAACATCTATTAACTGTGCTTTTCGATAGCCTTCACGAAATTGTTCCTCTGTTAAAACCTTCAAATAATTACGTTGTCTAAAGTATCGAAATATACCAATCGCGACGATAGCAACGATAGCTATTACTAAAAATTCCATTATATTTCCCCCGTCTTTCACACATTAGTTCGTACTCTATTATATAGTGAATGCAGGATTTTTTCAAAGTTTTTTCTTTCTTTTTATGTTTTCTACTGCTATTATTGGTTTCTGTAGAATTGTGTCGAACAAAATCAAACTATTTGTTATTGCAAATGGCAAAATAATGGATTTTTGGATTAAAAAACAACGTATGCTTTATATCTCTTGAGATATCTATTATATTCATTCATTATTGGTTGTTGACAAAATAGAGTTCATTCATTCAAATCACCATATATGGTATTTTTTTTATTTTTAAACACAATATGTTGTTTTGATCTCTTTTATTGTGGTATGGTATTAGTAGCAAAACAAAACACAAAAACATATTAAAAAGTTAAGTGCAAAGGAGAGATCAGATGTCGTTTATTGTAGAAACTAGGGAAGAAATTGATGTTCTATCACTTAATCAGGACATTAGCCTGTTTTCACAAGTGCATCCAATTACAGAAGATATGAAGCTCACACATAAGGGAGTATCCCGGTTGGTTATGCTGGATCGTTATGCTTTCAAGGATACGGAAAAGAAATCATTAAAACCAGGAGATTTTGTTGTTTTAACTGTAAAAGCAGATCCGAAATTTCCAGCAAGAGGATATGGGTTTGTAAAATCAATCGATTGGGTAACCAAAGAAGCAGAAATTAAAGTTGCTCAGGAATTTGTTTCCGTGTTGGATAATGAAGAAGAGGCATCTACAGGAATCATAACCCGCAGTTTAGATGTGATTGATAAACCACTCGAAGTATATTATGAACAAATTGCACAAAGAAATGCTTCCGGGCTCTCAAGTGTAGAAAAAACGCAGGAGAAACAGCAGGAATGGCTTAAAAAATTTAATGATGAATTAAAAGATTTAAATTTTATCCCAGCTGGTCGCGTATTATATGGTGCTGGAGCAGGTACTGATGTAACGTATTTTAATTGTTATGTAATGCCTTATATTAAGGATTCACGTGAAGGAATTTCCGATCACCGCAAACAAGTAATGGAGATAATGTCAAGAGGTGGAGGGGTTGGAACAAATGGTTCTACACTCAGGCCACGTAACACACTTGCGAGAGGGGTTAACGGGAAGTCATCTGGATCAGTTTCCTGGCTGGATGATATTGCTAAATTAACTCATTTGGTTGAACAGGGTGGTTCAAGACGTGGAGCTCAAATGATCATGCTCGTAGATTCTCACCCTGACATCATTGAATTCATTATTTCAAAAATGCAAAACCCAAGGATTCTTAGATATTTAATTGAAAATACAGAGGACGAGCAAATTAAACGACTGGCAGAAGAAAAACTAAAATTTACCCCTTTAACAGAAACTGAAATGGATCTATATCAAGGAATTGTAAACTATAGAACTATGCCGGGAACAGGTGGTTTCACCCAGGCAGCAATCCGTGAAGCTGAAGATAAATTAAGAACTGGCGGAACTTATGATGTTCATAATTCTGAATTTTTAACTGGAGCAAATATTTCGGTTTGTATAACAAAGGATTTTATGGACGCTGTTGAAAATGACAAAATGTATGAGCTTCGTTTTCCAGATGTTGAAAATTATACGAAAGAGCAGATGGAAGCATATAACGAAAACTGGCATAATGTTGGCGATGTCCGTAAATGGGAAGAAATGGGATATGGTGTAAGAGTATATCGTCGCATTAAGGCAAAGGAATTATGGAATTTAATCAATGTTTGTGCTACTTACTCAGCAGAGCCTGGAATATTCTATATCGACAATGCAAACGATATGACGAATGCGAAAGCTTATGGTGATCAGGTAGTAGCAACAAATCCGTGTGGTAAATAGTTTGCCTCACGTAAAAAACTGCGGAATTAAGCGGGAACCCTGAGAATGGGAATCCGAACCGAAGGCTAATGTTAAAAGGTTAGTCAGGGGCAACGCATAGATTGGTGAAACTTGAAAAAGAATATAATCCATCCACGAGGCCGCAGCACCTTATGATTTTTAATAAAGGTGAAAAGGTATGCTGAACTTGCAGGAATACAACTGTAAGAACTATCGGATAAAAAGCCGGTAGGATAACAAAATTGGAACAACCACTCGCACCTTATTCAGTCTGTAATTTAGCTGCTGTTAACCTAGCTGAAATGGCTGATAAGAATACGAAAAAGGTTAACTTTGAAAAGTTGAAACAAACAGTACAAACTGGTGTAAGAATGCAGGATAATGTTATTGATGCAACACCTTACTTCTTAGAAGAAAATAAAAAGCAAGCATTAGGAGAACGCCGAGTAGGACTTGGTGTTATGGGTATGCATGATTTACTGATTTATTGTGACACAGCTTATGGCTCAAAAGAAGGTAATGATTTAGTAGATAAAGTATTTGAAACAATTGCAACAACTGCTTACCGTACCTCCATTGAAATTGCTAAAGAAAAGGGAAGTTTTCCATTTCTTGTGGGTGAGAATCAAGATGAAACAAATGATTTAAGAGAAGCATTTATTAACACTGGCTACATGAAAAAAATGCCTGATGATATAAGACAGGATATTTTAAAATATGGAATTCGCAACTCCCATTTATTAACAGTCGCTCCAACTGGAAGCACGGGGACTATGGTTGGCGTTTCCACAGGATTAGAGCCGTATTTCTCCTTCTCTTATTACAGGAGTGGACGACTTGGTAAATTTATTGAAGTGAAAGCAGATATTGTACAGGAATACCTGGATCGAAATCCGGATGCAGATCCTAATAACTTACCTGAATGGTTTGTGACTGCAATGGAATTAGCACCGGAAGCACATGCAGATACACAATGTGTCATCCAGCGTTGGGTGGACAGTTCTATTTCCAAAACGGTAAATGCGCCAAAAGGATATACTGTAGAACAGGTGGAAAGCGTTTATCAAAGACTGTACAATGGCGGAGCAAAAGGTGGTACGGTATACGTTGATGGCAGCCGTGACACACAGGTTCTTACATTAAAAGCAGAAGAAAATACGTTTGGTGAACAAACAGAGTTGTTTAAGGATACAGAAAAGCCAAAAGTTGTCTTAATGGATACGATCCAGGAATTAGATAAAACAAATGTAACAATTGGTTCTGAAATTGGTGACACTTGTCCAGTATGTAGAGAAGGGCATGTTGAGGACATTGGTGGCTGTAATACATGTACAAGCTGTGGAGCACAGCTTAAATGCGGACTATAAATAAAGATTAATTAGAGGAATTAAAGGAGCAAACTGTAATGATCAGTCTGCTCCTTCTTTTTTTGCAGATAAGCACATTCTTACTGCATAAGTAATACTTCGGAGCATTTACATCCCAGACGAAAAGTACTTTTCGTTGAATTAAGGCTGTCATCTCAGTACTTGGTGACAGCTAAGTTCTTTAAAATTACAATTACTTGTTTATCCTAGAAAACTACGGTATCCTTTTAGATAGAAACACTTTTGCGCGAACTAAATTTTTTTGAAATGAGGAGAGCTAATGCCAACACCAAGTATGGAAGACTATATTGAACAAATTTATATTTTAATTGAATCAAAGGGATATGCCAGAGTATCTGATATTGCAGAAGCATTAGAAGTCCATCCATCCTCCGTAACTAAAATGGTACAAAAATTAGATAAAGATGATTATTTAGACTATGAGAAATATAGAGGATTAATACTTACTGCAAGAGGTAAAAAAATTGGTGAACGGTTGGTATTCCGACATGAATTATTGGAGCAATTCCTGGAAATAATTGGTGTTGAAGAAGAAAATATATATATAGATGTGGAAGGGATTGAGCACCACTTAAGCTGGAATTCGATTGATCGGATTGGTGATTTAGTAAATTATTTCCAAGCGGATAAGATCCGTGTTGAGCAGTTAAAAGAAACTCAGATCCAAAATCAAAATAATTGAAAAAACGTCCACACCTTATTTAACGATAACCCGTGTGGATTATTCATGTGAAAATAAGTTCTAATTTTCTCCGTTTATGCTTAACAATATAAAAATGGGCATAAGGAGAGAGTATATGAAGATAGATGCGGTGTTTTCTGGTGGAGGGGTAAAAGCATATGCATTTATAGGTGCGTTAAAAAGTTTGGAAGATAAAAACGTGCAGATTGAACGTGTTGCGGGAACGTCAGCTGGTGCGATTCTTGCTTCTTTTTTGGCAGCGAACTATCGTTTTGAAGAAATAAATAACCTATTGAACGAATTAGACCTGGAAGAGTTTTTAGACCCACCAGTATTAAGTAAAATACTTCCATTTACAAAATGGTTTTTTTTATACTTTCAATTGGGAATATATAAAGGAGATAAATTAGAGCAATGGATACATCAGCAATTATCTAAAAAAGGATTGAATACATTTAGCGATCTTAAATCAGGCTACTTAAAAGTGATAGTAAGCGATTTGTCATTAGGTAAATTGGTGGTTATCCCCGATGACCTGCAGAGAATTTACGGCATTGATCCAAACTACTTCCCAATTGCTAAAGCAGTACGTATGAGTGCAGGCTTTCCATACTTTTTTATGCCAAAAAAACTGCCTGGGAAAGGCCAAAAGAAAAGCATTATTGTCGATGGTGGTTTGTTAAGTAATTTTCCTTTGTGGGTATTTGAAAATGGGGAGCACATAAACAATCGGCCAATTCTAGGTGTTAAATTAAATGGATCAATAAATGATCAGTATCAACCCAGAGCTTTAAAAAATGCCTTTGATATGTTCCATGCATTATTTTCGACAATGAAACAGGCCCATGATGCGAGGTATATTTCAAAGTCACAGAAAAACAATATTATCTTTATACCAGTTAAAGATGTGGAAACGACAGATTTCCAACTTACAAATGAAGTTAAACAAAATTTAATAAAAACTGGAAAGAATAGGGCAGATCAATTTTTAAAGTACTGGCCAAAATAGCCCTAAGTAAAAAAAAAGACCTGAGCTTATTAAAAACTAGCTCGGTCTTTTCTTTTTGTTTTATTACCCTCAATCACCCGTAAATGGGATGCGCGCTTGTTTATTTTTTTCTTTGGTGTTATCGATTTAGGCTTTTTACCTGCATTACGAAACTGGCTGCTTGCTTTTGGGTCTTTATATTTTGCTTTAGATTGTTTAACAGCCTTTTTATATTTATTCATGTCATTAGAAGGAGCTCTATTTCTAAGAAAAACAAAATAGATTACCGCAAAAATAGCAACACCAATACCAATCATAACAAATAAATTCGTTATGAAATTAGCTGTATTCGTAAAAAGCTGTGTTACTAATCCAACTAGCGCCAAGCCAATAATTACATAGATTAAGAGAGAAACTTTATTACGAGCCATCGGAATTTCCTCCTTTCTATCAAAAGGTAATATATTACCTTATATATTTATATACCACTATTCATATGTTTTATATCATCATTTGTATAAATTTTATAAAAAGAGTAAAAACTTCTGTGGTATTAAAAAAATGCCGCCGCTTCTTTCCGAGATCAAGAGGGTCGGATTGGTAGAAATTGGTGAATTAGCCGGTTTCTTTACTAAACCTCTCCTAATATATAGTAAAATTCTATACTTTCCTGCCTCTTTAGAAAAAGATAAGGTGAGGGCTGGGTTGTTGCTAAATGTTGATCCTATTTCTCATTCTTTCCTGCTTCTCAAGAAAATATTCAGGTAAAATGCTTCATTTTTTCTTTTTATAAGAAATAGCTCTCATTGAGTACATCCATTTTACTAGAAAAACTGTAATTTAACTACTTAAAAAAGTAAATGATTGATTTTGCTTCAATTGGCTATAATACGAAGTGGAGGTGACTGTTATGAAAGAAGAAAAACAGTTAGAACAAAATAAACGTGAAACCCCAATGACAATGCTTACAAGATCGCTAATAACAGGCTTTATCGGAGGGATGTTATGGAGTCTGTTTGGTGTGATCATGTATTATTTCAATTTTTCAGAGGTTGCTCCAAAAAGCTTTTTACTTAGGTCGTGGTTAACAGCAGAATGGACGAGCGGATGGTTAGGTGATCTCGTATCAATCGTTTTAGTTGGTTTGTTATCCCTATTAACAGCATTGGTTTATTATGGACTATTTAAAAAAATAAATTCCATGTGGATGGGGGTAGCATTTGGTATTTTTCTTTGGGGAATTATTTTTTATCTGCTGCAACCAATATTTTCAAATATACCCACAATTATACAGTTAAATAAAAATACGATTGTGTCAACCATCTGTTTATTTATTTTATACGGGACATTTATTGGTTTTTCGATATCGTATGATTACCATGATACAAAAATAAAAGAAGCGGAGCAGAATTAGCTGTTGTGACAGCTTATGATGCACTATTATTATTCAAATGATACTGTTTATGATAAACTTAATAAACAACCTGTTTGAAACAACGAATCCATAAAGAAAAAAGGGGATGAAGAGATGGAGAAGCTTACAAAACTACGCGCTGCTTTAGAGGCAAATAAAATTGATGCTATTTTAATCACAAGTCCAATTAACAGAAGGTATATTACTGGCTTTACAGGTACTGCCGGAGCAGTTATTATTAGCAGCAATGATGCACGGTTTATTACGGATTTTAGGTACATAGAACAGGCTAAAGAACAAGCAGTCAATTTTCATGTTGTTGAACACAAACAGTTAATAGAATTGGAGATCAAAGACCAGCTGAAAGATATGAATATTAAACAACTTGGTTTTGAGCAAGACCATATTACGTATAGCAAGTTTAAACAGTATAAAAAGGATTTTGAAATCGAACTAATTCCAGTTAACGGCATGATCGAAGAACTCCGGTTATTAAAAACAAGTGAAGAGATAGCGGTTTTGAAGAAAGCGGCAATGATTGCAGATGATGCATTCGAACATATTCAGGGTTATATTAAACCAGGAGTACGAGAAATTGATATTTCTAATGAACTTGAATTCTTTATGAGAAAACAGGGAGCGATTTCATCAAGTTTTGACATAATCGTTGCTTCAGGACTAAGATCGGCACTTCCGCATGGGGTTGCTTCAGATAAGAAAATTGAATCTGGTGAACTTGTAACATTGGATTATGGTGCATTATACAAAGGTTATTGTTCTGATATTACCAGAACGTTCGCTGTGGGAGATATTAGCGATAACTTAAGAAAGATCTATGATACGGTGTTGGAGGCACAACTTAGAGGAGTTGCAGGAATTAAGCCTGGTATTACCGGTAAAGAAGCGGATGCGATCACCCGTAATTATATTAGTGATCAGGGCTATGGTGACTATTTCGGCCACTCAACAGGTCATGGCTTAGGACTTGAAGTACATGAAGGACCAGGCTTATCATTTCGGTCTGATAAAAGATTAGAAGCCGGTATGGTTGTAACTGTAGAACCAGGAATTTATCTGCCTGATGTGGGTGGATGCAGGATTGAAGATGATATTCTTATAACAGAAACAGGAAATGAAAAGCTGACATTTGCACCAAAGGGACTAATAACTTTATAAGATAGTGGGTTTTAAGGGAGGATAAAACAGATGATATCAGTAAATGATTTTAAGACAGGTTTAACGATCGAAGTAGATAATGACATCTGGCAGGTGATGGAATTCCAGCATGTAAAGCCTGGGAAGGGAGCTGCTTTTGTTCGTTCAAAGCTACGTAATTTGCGTAACGGAAATATTCAGGAAAAAACATTTCGTGGCGGGGAAAAAGTAGGTAAAGCGCATATCGAAAATAAAAAGATGCAGTATTTGTATGCATCTGGTGATAGTCATACTTTTATGGATTCAAACACATATGAACAACTTGAACTACAAACAAGTCAGATTGAATACGAATTAAAATTCATGAAGGAAAATATGGAAGTTCATGTGATCACATATGAAGGTGAGATTCTAGGAGTGCAATTACCAAACAATGTTGAGTTGGAAGTAACGGAAACAGAACCAGGCATCAAAGGGGATACAGCCAGCGGTGGTTCAAAAGCTGCAGTATTAGAAACTAATCACCTGGTTCAGGTCCCGTTTTTTATTAATCAAGGTGATATATTAGTTATTAATACAACTGATGGAAAGTATGTTTCCAGGGCAAATTAATTTTTTTGACTTGAGCAGTCCTTATGTGATAAGGACTGCTTTTGTTTTGCCTGTAATCTATGGACTAGTCATAAAATAATCATTTATACATACATTTACTATAAAGCTACTACTAAAAAGTGAGGACATGCTATGGAGGAGATTTTACGTCTATTTCCCAGTGAAATTAAACAGGTGATTCAAGCAAAAGTTCAGGATAGATGGCATTTGTTACAAGAAATTCGTTTTAGACTTTTTCAACCAATTGAGCTTATTTTTAATGCAACAACGGAATGGATAGGTATGGTTAAGCCAGACAAAAAAGATAGTTTATTTGTTATTAATCAATTAAGTGAATTTTCTCTGTATCGAATGGAGGATGAGCTGCGTGAGGGCTATATAACGATTGAAGGTGGGCATCGAGTAGGACTCGCAGGGAAAGTAAATACAATGAATGGAACTGTAAAAGCAATCCAGTATATTACTTTTTTAAATATTCGAATTGCAAAAGAGCAAATCGATGCTGCCTTACCTATTATCCCTTATATGTATAACAATAACTACTGTAATACACTATTTGTTGGTGCACCTCAGACAGGAAAAACGACAGTAATTCGAGATGCCACTCGGCTGATCGCAACTGGATGGGGAAACGTGAAAGCAAAAAAAGTTGGAGTCATTGATGAAAGATCTGAAATAGCAGCTTCTAAAAAAGGAGTACCCCAGCATAATTTAGGTATTAGATGTGACGTTATGGATGCCTGTCCTAAAGCTGAAGGTATGATGATGATGATCCGTTCTATGTCTCCGGATGTACTTGTAGTAGACGAAATAGGCAGTAATCAAGATGTACAATCATTACTGGAAGCAATAAATGCTGGTGTTGTTGTCATTTGTACCATACATGGTTCTACCCTTAAGGAACTGAAAAAAAGACCATCATTACAACCCTTATTTCAGCAAAGCGTGTTTCAGCGGATTATCATTTTGGAAAAAAGAATAAAACCAGGGCAAGTTCAAAAGATATATGACCAAAACGAAAATAATATTTTACAGAAATCGAGGTGCTTACCGGATGAAGTGGATTGGAGCACTTCTTTTCATCGGCACAACAACCTGGATAGGATTTGAGTGGAGCAGGAGGCTAAATAATCGTCCGAAGCACATTAGACAAATAAAAAATGCTCTTCAAATTTTGGAAGCAGAAATACTATATAGTCAATTACCTCTAAAGGACGCCTTTACAACCATTGCCAGACAAATTCCACAACCGATGAAAATTTTTTTTGAAACACTGAGTAATCATTTACAGGAAGATGAAGAGCATAACGACTTTTATGCGGTATGGGAAAAGAATGTCGTTGAGTTGATGAAGGTTTCCTGTCTAGGAAGAAATGAACAGGAAATACTTAATCAATTTGGACGAACACTTGGCCAGCATGATTTTTACCAGCAGCAAAAGTATATTCAATTAACTTCAGCACACCTTGATCGTGAATTAGAAGATGCTCGGGATAATCAAAATAAATATAGCAAAATGGCTAAAAGCTTAGGTGTTTTATGTGGTTTATTTATCGTTTTGCTGCTCATATAGTAGGAAAGGGGTACATCCATGTTTACTGATGCATCCATATTATTTCAGATAGCTGGTATCGGCATTATTGTGGCGGTAATCCACACAATATTGAAGCAAATGGGAAAGGAAGAAATTGCACAATTTGCAACATTAGTCGGATTCATTATTGTTCTGGTCATTGTTATAAATAGCTTGTCCGATTTATTTCAACAGATAAAATCTGTATTTCTTTTCCAGGGGTAATCCAAAATGGATATTTTACAAATTGTTATTCTAGGAATAATTGCAAGCATTTTATATATTGTTTTAAAAGATTCAAATAGTTCCATGGCGTTTTTCCTGATTATTATAACCGGAATTATTATATTCTTAGCAGTTATTCAGCAAATCAGTACTATTTTTCAATTAATTGAATCATTAGGAACAAAAGCAAATGTCGAGGGTATGTATATGGAAACAATATTAAAAATTATCGGCATCGCTTATATTGCCGAACTAGGAGCAAGTCTTACGAAGGATGCAGGTCTAGGATCTGTTGCAACGAAAATAGAGCTGGCTGGTAAGATATTTATTCTATTGCTGGCAGTACCGATTATCACTGCAGTCATTGAAGCTATTCTCAGCTTTTTGCCAACTGCATGAGAATGTTTGTTTGAAGGGGGCAATCATAGTGGATGGAACTTAACACAAAGCTATTGATAATTCTATTTACTTTAAGTTTACTCTTTTTTGATCAAGTAACTATTATTGCTGCCCCATTAACCGATGATGTTGAAGATGCTATGTTAAATGAAATTTCATTGGATGGTGTTCAAAATTATTGGAACGAATTGGTCGATGAATATGGCGGCTATTTACCTGAACTCGAAAAAACCAGTATTTACGAGTTTATAAAAAGTCAAGGAGATCTTTCCTTAAAAAACACATTGGTTGGCTTTCTGGAGTATTTATTTCATGAACTTATTTTAAACGGAAAATTACTTGGGTTGTTATTAATGCTGACCCTATTCTCCATTGTTTTACAGACAATGCATAATGCATTTGAAAAGAGTGCAGTAAGTAAGATTGCTTATTTTGTTGTGTATATCGTATTGATATTTATTGCATTAAACAGTTTCTATTTAGCGGTTTCCTATGCGAAAGAAGCTATTGATACAATGAGTAGTTTTATGATAGCTCTTTTGCCACTTGTATTGGGACTAATGGGGACCTTTGGCAATGTAATTTCTATTTCTTTTTTTCATCCGATCATTCTGTTTCTTATTCCTTTTAGTGGGGTGCTTATTTCCCATTTTATTTTACCTTTTTTGTTTTTGTCAGCCTTGTTATTGATCGTGAGTAGTTTAAGTGACAGTTATAAAGTGACACATTTAGCAAATTTATTTAAAACAGTTGCCTTAGGGACGCTAGGTGTCTTTCTTACGATTTTTCTCGGTGTAATGTCTGTTCAAGGGGCTGCCAGTGCTATCCAGGATGGGGTAGCAATGAAGACGGCAAAATTTATTACCGGTAATTTTATTCCGATTGTCGGACGAACATTCACGGATGCAGCAGACACCATTTTAAGTGCCTCACTATTATTAAAAAATGCTGTGGGAATCGTTGGGTTGATCGTAATTGTCTTTTTTGCATTATTTCCAGCGATAAAGATATTTGCAATTGCAATTATCTATAAAATCGCAGCAGCAGTTTTGCAGCCAATTGGAGATGGACCAGTTATTACAAGCCTAAATACGATAAGTAAATATATTTCTTATATTTTAGCCTGTCTGCTAGCGGTATCTTTCATGTTTATATTAGCTATAGTAATCATTGTTGTAGCCAGTAATATTACGTTGCTTTTACGATAGGATGATTAAAATGGATGCATTAATCGCTTGGGTAACCCAAATTATTATATTTTTACTACTTGCAACCATCATCGATTTATTAATTCCTGCAACTACGATGAAAAAATATATTAAGTTGGTAATCGGTTTAATTTTAATTTTAATTTTATTAAAACCAATTTTTTTTATTTTAAACATTGATATCGAACAAGCCCTGGAAACCTCATTTTCACAGCTAAATCAGGAAAGTGAAAGCAATAATTCTATAGAAAATTTGATCGAATTACAAAAAAGTGAAATACAAGACTCACAAGATGCATATATTTTAGAACAAATGGCTGTCCAATTAAAAGATTTAGCAAAAGATCCTTTACTTGAAAAACATCAAACAGAAATCACAGATATTGATTTTATATTCACAGCAGAAAAAGACGTAACATTTGATGAACTGGAAGAAGTCGTTGTATATCTACGAGAATTAGATGATGGGGAGGGAACAGTGAGTATAGTAGATGATGTTGTAATTAACACAGATGACCCAGTGGTGCATGAAGAAGGACAAGATGATGAGCAAATAATGGAATTATTAAGAAATGTATGGGAGCTGAGCAATAAAGAATTAACGATCTCATGGGAAGGGGGGGCATCTTGAAACTAAAATTCGAAAAATTCTTCCAGCAAAAGGATGACGACAGTAAAATGAAGCCGCCATCAAAAAAACTTGGGTATATCATTATACTCGGATTAGTTGGATTATTATTGATTATACTTGGAAATGTTTTTTCTTCATCATCACAAGAATCAGACAATGATAGTCAAATGGGTGTCCAAATCGAACAGAGAGTTCAGGAAACAAATGCAGAAGAATCCGTGACTTCTGACGTAGATGAGCTGGAAACCAGCTATAAAGAAGATTTAGAAGAAATGCTTAACAAGATTCAAGGGGTCTCAGAAGCGGAAGTAATGATTAATCTTGATTCCACAAATGTGAAGGTATATGAAAAAAATTTAATAAAGGGACAGCAGGAGACAGATGAATCAGATCGAAATGGTGGCACCAGAAAAGTAGAAGATCATACAGAGGATTCACAGACAGTACTTGTAAGACAGGGAGATAAGGAAGTGCCGTTAATTAGGCAAACAAAGCGACCGGAAGTAAGGGGTGTCTTTGTGGTTGCGAAAGGAGCTGACCATGCAACAGTAAAACAGTGGATGATTGAAGCGATATCACGTGTGCTTGATGTTCCAACACATAGGGTTTCTGTAATGCCAAAGAATTAAGGAGGAGAAAAAAATTATGTTAAAAAAACAAACGGTGTGGTTGTTAACAATGTTAAGTTTAATGATTGTATTGAGCGTCTATTATATGACGTCAGATACGGAAGATCTGGCGTATTTCGATAATGGACAAAATGAATCTGAGGAAACGACTTCAGATCCAGCTGAATCAGAGGATGGAGCAGCTGTTGATGACGTGACCAATTTAGGGGAAGATCAGTTCTATACCACGATTCGAATGGAGTTACAGGACAGTAGGAGTTCAGAAATAGAAAGATTGGAAGAAATCGTTACTTCGGGTTCAGCTTCAATTGATGAAAAAGACAAAGCATTAAAAAATATAGATGTTCTCGAGGAAGTATCTTCAAAAGAAAAAATACTGGAACAATCTATACTAGATGGCTCAGAATATGGGGATGTATTAGTACGTTCTGAAGATGATAAAGTACATGTAAGTGTGATGGTTGATCAGTTATCCAATACAGAAGTGGTTAATATTATGCAGCTAGTAAAAGATGAGTTTGGTGAAATACCTGTAAACGTTGATTTACGTCCAAACACAGAAGAGTGATAACAAAAAATCCGAGCGGCAATATCCGCTCGGATTTTTTGTGGTACAATATGATAAACCAATCGCATTGCTATCATAACATTGGTATAATTTTTTAGTGAAAGTGTTTAAAGATAAGGCTGTTTTCGCATAGATTAGGAATGCGCACTGCTCGTACCACCGAAGTGATTTATTGTTATTTGCTCCGCAGTCGATAGATAAGATGGTACTGTGACAATTTTTTTGCAAACGCTGGTGGAAAGCAAGGATTTGCTCCAGAAATATATTTCGCTAGGATTGTTCTTGATAAACTTTTTAAATACAAACAATTACTAACTTCTTGTGTAAGGGTAATTTGTAGCGGAAGACTGTTGACTCCTCGAAAATGCAGTTCAATATTCTCGTGCGATGCAGGTGCTATCTGAGCTTTCCTTGTCTAATGGCATACATAGCTTTTTTTATAGTTTTTGATTATGCCTTGATGTTTTATATCTGTTTAGCGTAAAATGTTAAGAGGAGTTATTAGTACCTATTAACAATATGAAATAAAGATAATGAAGGGGTGCCGAAATGTTAAAAGTTCAGGAAATACGCGAAATAATAAAATTAATTGATCAATCTTCCATTAGTGAATTCACTTATGAAACGAATGGGACAACAGTATCAATGAAAAAAACAATTCAACATAATGGTATACAAACGCAAGAAGAGCCTATTCGAGTTATCGAGCATGAATCTGCAGAAACTGAAAAAACAGAAGTAAACGTGAAACCGGAAGAAACTAAACCGGCTGATTTAAAACCAGAGTCCAAACAAGAAAGCGATGCAGATTATAATTTTGAAATTGAATCACCAATGGTTGGAACGTTTTATATTGCATCAACACCGGAAAGTGATCCATTTGTAGCAATAGGAAGTAAAGTGGATAAAGATACAGTCGTATGTATTGTTGAAGCGATGAAGTTATTTAATGAAATCGAAGCAGAGGTTTCGGGAGAAATTACTGAAATACTGGTTGAAGATGGCGAACTAGTAGAATATGGCCAACCATTATTTAGAGTAAAAGTAAAGTAAGGGGATGGAATGCGTGATTAAGAAACTATTAATTGCTAACAGGGGAGAGATCGCTGTTAGAATTATACGTGCATGCAAGGAATTAGACATCGAAACAGTAGCTGTTTATTCACAAGCAGATAAAGAATCATTACATGTAAAATTAGCTGATGAAGCATATTGCATTGGACCTACATTAAGTAAAGACAGCTATCTGAATTTTACGAATATAATGAGTGTAGCAACAATGACTGAGGTACAAGCAATCCATCCTGGGTATGGGTTTTTAGCGGAAAATGCTGACTTTGCCGAGATTTGTAAGGCATGTAATATTATTTTTATTGGCCCGACACCTGAGGCTATCCAAAAAATGGGTATTAAAGATGTTGCAAGGGAAACGATGAAAAATGCGAATGTGCCCATTGTTCCAGGGTCTGATGGAATTATCGAAACGGAAGAAGAGGCAAAAGGAATCGCCGAAAAAATTGGTTATCCTGTTATTATAAAAGCTACTGCCGGTGGTGGTGGTAAAGGTATTCGTGTAGCCAAAACAGAAGAAGAATTAATCAAAGGAATTAAAATAACACAAAAAGAAGCAGAAACAGCATTTGGAAATCCTGGTGTTTATATTGAAAAATTCATTGTAGATTTTCGGCATGTAGAGATTCAAGTATTAGCTGATAAACACGGGAATATTGTCCATCTAGGGGAAAGAGATTGTACAATCCAGAGAAGGCTGCAAAAGCTAATTGAAGAATCACCTTCACCAGCACTAACACCAGATTTGCGCAAGAAAATGGGAGAAGCATCTGTGAAAGCAGCCAAAGCGGTTGGTTATGAAGGTGCTGGAACAATCGAATATATTTTTGACAGAGAAAGTAAAGAATTCTATTTTATGGAAATGAATACCAGAATCCAAGTGGAACACCCGGTTACAGAAATGGTTACAGGTGTGGATTTAATCAAAGAACAGATCAACATTGCAAATAATGAAAAGCTTTCGTTCAAACAGGAAGAAATAGAGTTCGAAGGATGGGCAATTGAATGCAGAATCAACGCAGAAAATCCTTTTAAGAATTTCATGCCTTCTGCGGGACAAATAGAAATGTATTTACCACCTGGAGGTTTAGGGGTAAGAGTGGATTCTGCAGCATATCCTGGTTATAGGATACCACCATATTATGATTCCATGATAGCTAAATTGATCACATATGGACCTACCCGAAAAGAAGCTATCAAGCGGATGAAGCGGTCGTTAGATGAATTTGTTGTTGAAGGTATTCATACGACTATTTCATTTCAGCGTTTAATAATGGAACATAAAGTTTTTGAGAAAGGGGATTTTAATACGAAATTTTTAGAGGATCATCCAATCATGGAATCCATAGAGTAGGGATCGGGTGATGTTTTAAATACAAGGTCATAAAGGGAGGATAAAAAAGATCGAGGTTGGCTAAAGTCGCAGACGTCCAGTCTTTAGCCGTCGGCACTAGCAAGTTCTGCTGGTTGAAGTTCGAGACGGCGAAGCTTTGATGATAAGGAAGGCTTTCCTGAACTCACGTCTCACACAGAAAAAGTGTTTTTCTTTTTCTAGGAAGTGTCCTTAGTCGAAGATCATCTATCCTTATATGTTATTTGTTTGACTTTTTAAACATCCTCTTTAAGTACAAATAAAGGAGTGGGAACATGAGTGAACAACCTTTGTTAAACGTAAGTGAAGATACAACTTTAGGTAAAGTGGAGATTGCTCCTGAAGTAATTGAAGTGATTACCGGAATAGCTGCAACAGATGTAGATGGTCTTTTTGCAATGCGCGGTAATTTTGCATCTGGAGTTGTAGAGCGGTTTGGTAAAAAATCCCATAGTAAGGGAGTGAAAGTTGAATTAACAGATAACGGAATATTGATAGATCTTTATGTTGTACTAAACTTTGGGGTGTCCATCCCACAAGTTGCGCAGGAATTGCAGACAAGCATTAGACAAACATTGAAGAGTATGACAGCACTTGAGATAGATGAGATTAATGTACATGTTGTTGGAATTCAAATGGATAATACTACAGAAGAAACATACGAATAACAAGACAATCAAGGTCAAAGGATGTAATACCCTTTGACCTTGACCTATCTTCACATGAGTTTCTAGCTTCTATCACTTAATCATGTTATTATTTGAAAGAGATATTGATAGAGGTTGTTCAAAAAGTCTGGTGGAAATGACACATCCTAGGGGAGCTTGTACTAAGTATCGACACGTCCTGGGCTGCGTCAAGGCTTGCTCCATCGAAAACCATTGTGTCGAACGTAGAAGTCATCACTACACGTGAGAACCTTGTTGGCTTGTTTTTTTGCTACTCACGTATAAATTGCATCCGTTCCTTGGAAAGGAAGATCACATTTTCTGCGTGCAACGTGATTTCGGAGAAGTTTTTCTTGTGCTCAAGGCTTCACCGCTTCGAACCTCTCGGACCTATTCATTTTCTTTTTTGAACACGCATTTAAAAGGAGTTATGAAGAATGAATCGACATAAAGCTAGAGAAAAGGCCTTTCAAATACTTTTTCAACTAGATATTAATGACAATGATCCAAATCAAGTCATTCAGGAGTTTTTAGAGATAGAAGAGGCTGATAATTTTTTAACAGAGCTTGTAGAAGGTGTTACAGCAAAGATAAATAATATTGATAAAATAATTGGGGATCATCTTGAAAACTGGTCTTTAGAGCGTATTGCATCTGTTGAAAAAACTATTTTAAGAATTGCAATATTTGAAATTACCTATTTGGAGGATATCCCTACAAGTGTCTCAATAAACGAAGCGGTAGAAATAGGTAATACCTATGGGGATGATAAATCTGGTAAGTTTATTAATGGTGTCTTATCAAAAATCATAGCGTAAAAGGGGATGAGTTCTTATGACAGCTACAATAATTAACGGGAAAGAATTAGCTCAGGACTTAAGACGAAGTATGAAAGATGATGTATTGCAATTAAAAAAGCAAGGAGTTATTCCGCAATTAACCGTTATATTGATTGGAGATAACCCTGCATCGAGATCGTATGTCAATGGCAAAAAAAAGGCATCAGATGAAGTAGGCATTTCATCAAAAGTAATTGAACTGCCTGCCACGACAACTGAATTAGAACTACTTCAGTTGATAGATAAATTAAATAACGATCAGGATGTACATGGTATTTTAGTTCAGCTACCCTTGCCTGAACATATAAAAGAACAGCCTATAATTGAAGCTATCGAACCGTCTAAAGATGTGGATGGTTTTCATCCTATAAATATAGGACGGATGATGACAGGTCAGGACACGTTGCTTCCATGTACACCTTATGGAATTATTACGATGCTTCAATCAAAAAATATCCAGATCGCAGGTAAGCATGCAGTTGTAATCGGAAGAAGTAATATCGTTGGTAAGCCTGTCGGGCAGTTGCTTTTGAATGAAAATGCAACCGTTACATACTGTCACTCAAAAACGGTGGATTTAAAAACATATACGAGGGTTGCAGATATTTTAATTGTAGCTATTGGTATATCCAACGCAATAAATGAGGACTATCTTAAAGACGATGCTATTGTAATAGATGTTGGTATAAATCGGGTGAATGGTTCTTTAACGGGAGATGTTGATTTCGAAAGTGCTAAAAATAAAGCAGCGTATATAACACCAGTTCCTAAGGGTGTAGGACCAATGACAATTGCAATGCTATTGAAAAATACGATAAAAGCCGCTAAAGGACTGTCTGAAAATTGAAGGATAACTATTTAACAGTCACTGCACTAACGAAATACATTAAACGTAAAATTGACACAGACCCTCATTTAAAAAATATTTGGCTGAAAGGTGAGATTTCTAATTTTAAACATCATAGTCGTGGCCATATGTATTTAACGATGAAGGATGAACAAACACGATTGCAGGCTGTAATGTTTGCAGGACATAACCGATCACTGAAATTTATCCCGGAAAATGGAATGAAAGTACTGATTAAAGGTGAAATTAGCGTATTTGAGCCATATGGTCAGTATCAGTTATATATTCAGCAAATGGAGCCTGACGGGATTGGTGCCCTTTATTTAGCTTTTGAACAATTAAAGGAAAAGTTGCAAAGACAGGGTTTGTTTGATCCGATTCATAAAAAGAAAATCCCTTTATACCCTCGCCATATAGGAGTTATTACATCGCCAACAGGTGCTGCAGTAAGGGATATAATTACAACGATAAAAAGAAGATATCCAATTGTAGCAGTTACAGTTATTCCAGTTCTTGTCCAGGGAACAAATGCAGTTTCTTCCATAAAAAGGGCGATTGAAATTGCCAATAATAAAGAGATTTTTGATGTTTTGATTGTTGGACGAGGTGGAGGATCAATAGAAGAATTATGGAGTTTTAATGAAGAACCTGTGGCACAGGCTATTTTTCATTCCAAAATTCCAATCATTTCTGCAGTGGGACATGAAACGGATAGTACTATCAGTGATTTCGTTGCTGACTTACGTGCTCCAACACCAACCGGAGCAGCAGAGCTTGCCGTGCCATCCCAATTTGAATTAAAAGATAAAATTTCTAATTTTAGAAAATTCCTTATTAGAGATTTAGATGGGCAACTGGCTAATAATAAAAAGCATTTGCAAAGGTTGAAACAATCTTATGCATTTCGTTATCCTGAGCAACTGTTAAAGCAAAAAGAACAGGAATTGGATAAGCATGTTGAAACTATTCAGAAGGCAACGATTAATCATGTTAATCAACAAACTGGAGCATATTCCACCCTTAATACCCGTTTACAAGCCCAACATCCTAAAAAGCAAGTGGAGCAGTTTCAATCGAGATTAAATCAGCTTAACAAGCAACAAGCTTATTATATGTCGCAAATGATGGAAAAGAGATCAATTCAATTAAAAAATATCATGGAGAAACTTACTCTATTGAATCCATTGGAAATAATGAAACGCGGTTTTGCTTTACCTTATACATCTGAAGGAGAAATAATAAAATCAACCCAGCAAGTTAAAAAAAAGGATATGATTACTGTAAATTTACATGACGGAAATCTGAGTTGTGAGGTTTTACAAGTAGAGGAGGATACCAATGAATAAAAACGATGATCTCAGCTTTGAAGAAGCAATGAAACAATTAGAAAAAATTGTTGAAACGTTAGAAACTGGGGATGTTCCATTAGAAAAAGCAATTGATTATTATCAAGAGGGGATGAACCTGTCCAAAATATGTAACGATAAGCTTAATACCATACAAGCAAAGATGACTCAAATAATGAATGAACAAGGAGAAATGGAACCTTTTGAAGTACAGGAGGAAGAATAATCGTGCATGAAGCCCTTACTAACTATCTGGATAAACATCGGAAAACAATTCAAGATGAACTAACGAAACATTTACATAATTTATCTATTCCAAATCAATTAAAAGAGTCCATGCTTTATTCTATAGAGCTTTTTGCGATGTGCCACTTTTCTAGTTTTACGAGCAAAAAAATAAAGGTTTTATTTTTTT
>NZ_BAAKSZ010000009.1:0-126683 GCF_059698015.1 Oceanobacillus sp. NCCP-135
TTTTCAAAAAAAATAAAACCTTTATTTTTTTGCTCGTAAAACTAAAAAAGTGGCACATCGCAAAAAGTTCAGTTCTGAAATTAGTTGAACTTAAGATTGTATTGTGCTATATTAATAGTTGTGCTTAAAGTAATAACTTTAAGGCTTATAAACGATGTTCCGCTGTCACCTTAAGAGAGATAAGAGCATTGGTTTGGAAGGAGTGAAGTAGGATGCAAAACCTAATTGAAGACATCACAAAAGATCAACTTCGCACAGATCATCCTGATTTTCGCCCGGGTGACACTGTAAAAGTTCATGTTAAAGTTGTAGAAGGAACACGTGAACGTATTCAGGTATTCGAAGGTGTTGTAATCAAACGCCAAAATGGTGGAATTAGCCAAACATTTACAGTAAGAAAGATTTCTTACGGTGTAGGTGTTGAACGTACTTTCCCAGTACATTCCCCTCGTATTGATAAAATCGAAGTAAGTCGCCGTGGAATTGTACGTCGTGCAAAACTATACTATCTACGTAATCTACGCGGTAAAGCAGCACGTATTAAAGAACGTCGCTAAACTGCTTAGACTGGATAAAGATGTGATTGGAAAGGAGCTTGGCAATTATGCACAAGCTCCTTTTTGTTTTAATCGATAAATAAATGTGGAATGATTAGGTACAGTTAGTTTAAAATAAGCTATAAGGAATGTTAATGGAATATAAACGGTTGTCGGAGGAAAATTCATGGAAAAACGAAAAAAGAAAAAGAGTGAATGGTTTGATTGGGTTAAGGCAATATTAATTGCCTTTGGACTGGCGTTTATTGTAAGAATGTTCTTTTTTGCACCAATAGTTGTGGATGGTCCATCGATGTTGCCGACTTTACATGATGGGGATCAAATGATTGTCAACAAATTTACTTACCGAATAAACGAACCCGACCGTTTTGATATTATCGTTTTTCATGCATCAATACAAAAGGATTTTATTAAGCGAGTTATTGGGCTACCAGGTGAACATGTTGAAGTAATAGAAAACGTGTTATATATTGATGGTAAAGAAATAGAAGAACCATTTTTAGAGGGAAAAGATGGTTTGTACCAAGCGGTTACAAATGATTTCACGCTTGAGAGTCTGCCTGGAGAATATGAAACCATACCTGAAGGACATGTGCTTGTTTTGGGTGACAATCGAGGAAATTCAACAGACAGTCGCATGATAGGCGTCATTTCAATGGATCAAATTGTGGGAAAAACAAGTTTAGTTTATTGGCCTTTAGATCGTATGCAAATGATAGGAGAGTAGATTTAAAATGACAATACAGTGGTTTCCTGGACATATGGCGAAGGCAAGGCGGGAAGTAGAAGAAAAACTAAAATTAGTAGATTTTGTCATGGAATTAGTCGATGCACGAGCACCACTATCATCACAAAATCCCATGTTGCAACAAGTTTTGCAGAACAAATCAAAAATGATTATCTTAATGAAAAGGGATTTGGCCGATAGTCAGGAAACAGAAAAGTGGACTTCCTATTTTAAAGAAAAAGATATTATGGCAATTGCAATTAATGTAAATGATAAGGCTGATATCAAACGGGTTATTCAATTTGCAAAAGAACTGGGACAGGTAAAGATGGATAAACGAATTAAAAAAGGAATTCAACCTCGTCCTGCAAGAGCAATGATTGTTGGTATTCCAAATGTTGGTAAGTCCTCCCTAATTAATCGACTTGCGAGTAAGAAAATTGCTAAAACAGGTGACAGACCTGGTGTAACAAAACAGCAGCTTTGGATTAAAGTAAAAAAGGATTTTGAACTGCTTGATACACCAGGTATATTATGGCCGAAATTCGAGGATGAACTAGTAGGCTACCGTTTAGCAGCAATTGGTACAATTAAGGATCAATTACTTTCACTTCAGGATATTGTTGCTTTTGTTATTAAATATATGCAGGAACACTATCCTAACTTAATTGAAGAGCGATATAATATATCTCGTGATATGGATGATATGTGGCAAATATTTGAAGATATCGGAAAGCAAAGAGGTGCACTTGAAAGTGGTGGAAGTGTTAGCTTTGATAAAGTTTCAGATATTGTTATACGTGACTTGCGTACAGGAAAGCTAGGTAATATTACGCTGGAATCAGCCCAGGATTAAATGGCATTTATCTTAGGATAGATGTCATCTTTTTTTCTGTTAACATAATTGTTGCAGAAGCCGATATAAGATAGAGAGACAGGGTGTATAATGAAAAAAAAATCAATTATTGATCTAAAACAATTATTTAAAGCTGGAGAAATGAGTGAAGAATTAATTTTAAAATTGAAATTGGATGAACGAAAAGGAGTTCAACAGCTAATAAAAGTCTATGAAAGGCAAAAGTTAAAGGAATCAGCACTGGAAAAACAATTTGCTAATATGTGTATTTATGAAGAAAAGAGTTATCAGAATGGTGGGCAGTATGTAGCTGGTATTGACGAAGCGGGCAGAGGTCCACTGGCAGGTCCTGTTGTTGCTGCAGCAGTTATTTTACCAAAAGACTTTAAATTGCTTGGATTAAATGATTCGAAACAGATAAATGAAGCAACACGTAATAAATTTTATACAATTATCAAGGAAAAAGCAGTTAGCTATGGGATATCAATTATTAGTAATCAAAAAATAGATGAAATTAATATATTTGAAGCAACAAAATTAGCGATGCATGAAGCCATCAATCAATTGCAGATAAAACCGGATCATGTATTGATTGACGCAGTCGATCTTAAAGGCTTACCCTGTACATCAGAAGCCATTACAAAAGGCGATGCAAAAAGTATTTCCATTGCTGCTGCAAGTATTTTGGCAAAGGTTACACGGGATAATTTGATGAAGGATTTACATAAAGAATATCCGGTATATGATTTCGCATCAAATATGGGATATGGAACAAAACGTCATATGGATAATTTACTGGAATATGGCGCTTCACCATACCATAGAAACTCATTTGCACCAGTTCGAAGTTTAGTTAATCATTAAATTGGAGGGTGGTTCTGCATGAGTATACATAATGTAACTGGTGAACGATTAGCTAAGATTATAAAATCACAGCAATCACTTCGAGAGGGTCAGATTATTCAAGGCAAAATCCTGAATATTTATCCGGATAATAAAGCGCAATTACAGCTTGGCACACAAAAAATGGTTGCTCAATTAGAAGCTTCCTTAATGGTTGGTGAGAAATACCATTTTCAGGTACAAACAACAGATGATGTTATTCATTTAAAGGTATTAGGAGATAGAATAAAAAGTCAGGCAAATGCAATCAATCTCATGAAACAGCTTGGCTTGGGGACATCGAGAATAAATACCGCATTTATTCAAACACTCTTAAATGAAAAAATACCATTTGATAAAAATCAATTGGCTAAAGCTCTACCGCTGTTGTCTGATAATGTAAAAAGTACAAGTCAAACACAGCAAATTTTAAAAGAAATGATACGAAGAAAACTTCCGATGAATGACTCAGTATTTCAAGCTTTATTGATAAAGAATTCACATACTTTATCTTCACAAATGAAAGGGTTACTGGGTCAATTAAAATCCGATATGAACTATTCACAATTAGTGGAACGTCTAAGCCTAATGATTGAACGCCCATTGACTGCCAGGCCAGCCATTTTAAATGAAATTATTACAGAGACAGCTAGTAATAATCAACAATTTTTCAATACTTTAAAAGCAACCGGAACCATAGACCCGTCAATTGATTTCAATTCATGGAGATCACAATGGGAGCCAATTCAAGCACTTATGAAGCAAAATGGAAATGTAACTAATGAACAGTTTTCCGGGATTAAATTGCCAATCCAGCTAAATGAAATGAAGATCGTTCAGGCGTTAGAACAAATGATTAATAATAAGTCCGGGTTATTTAATCAAACACAGGAAATCATCCAATTATATGACAATAAAATTAATCAGGCCGCAATAAATAATCTCGGATTAACAGAGCAAGATTTCACAAAATTAAAACAACAGATTTCACAAACTTTAATACCACTTTTAACAACTGAACAGCAGGTACGAATGACAGGTCTTTTGGAAAATCATCCACCTAAATTGCAGCAACTCTTAGCTTTAGTAAAAATATTAAATTCAGAACAGGTTTATACAAAGGCAGATAATTTTGTGAAATTATTAAATCAAGATAAAATGTTCATGCTATCGAATCCAAAAGAACAACTTCTATCACAGATTAGACAAACACTGCTTTTCACAGGTCTGTCCTATGAGAGCCAGCTAGTTAATAATAATTTGCAGCAGGAAATTACACCTGTAAAGGCGATGCTTTTGCAGTTAATACAGCAAAGTAAAGGGATAACACATGAACGTTCCCAGCAGCTTTTACATTTTATTAATGGCATGCAGATACAATCCGTAAATGAAACCAATAATTTTATTCAGGCAAATTTACAAATACCTGGGGATAAGCTTGGTTTGAGCAATGATTTTGAACTGCAATTTGAAGGCGGGAAGATGGAGAATGGAGAAATTAATCCTGATTATTGCCGGATTTTATTTTATTTGGATCTTGCACATTTAAATAAAACCGTTATAAACATGAAGATACAAAAAAGGTCGGTAGCGGTAACGATATTCAATGATCAGGAAAATATGAGAGAGAAATCACTAAGTTTACAGCCCATGTTAAAGAAAGGGTTGGAACAATTAAATTATCACCTGTCAACCGTTTCATTTAAACCGTTAAAGCAAACTGAAAATCAAAAAATAAATCAACTTGTAAAATCTGCCAATCCATCCTATAAAGGAGTTGATTACCTGATATGAGTGAGATCAGAAAAAAAGCTGCAGCACTTCGTTACGATCAAACGAAAGAAGGTGCTCCAGTCATTGCTGCAGCAGGAAAAGGACTATTAGCAGATAATATACTAGAAAAAGCGAAGGAAAATAATGTACCGATTCTTGAGGATTCCTCTCTAGTAGAGTTATTGGCTGAATTAAATATCAATGAAACGATTCCGGAAGAATTATATCAGGCCGTTGCGGAAGTTTTTGCATTTATTTATCGTACGGATCAGCAAATAGGAAAGGCTTAAAAATAGGTTCTTTTTCGTAAATTTTGGCACTAAACTTCGTTCGCCTTACCAAAATACTGGGAATGCGTACTACTCGCCCCATCAAGAACCATTGTCAAAGGCGCCTTCATGACTAACATCTTGTTAGCCCGAGGAGGATGTACCCGCTAAAAAGCAACGATCCCCAGTGGAAAACAACCAAGCACATATGGCGCAATATATATATTTTGTAATAAAAAGACAATCTTTTAGAAAACATATCATACAAAAGCGACCATCTTTTGGCGACAAATTTCGCTTATTCTTGTGAAATTTGTTGTTTTTTAATACAATGGAAATGCAGTTGAATTTTGATGGGAGGATTAAGGATGAATATTCATGAATATCAAGGAAAAGATATTTTGCGAAGCTATGGCGTAAATGTTCCGGCAGGCTATGTTGCATACACAGTAGATGAAGCTGTCGAAGCTGCAGAAAAACTGGGAAGCTCAGTTACCGTAGTTAAAGCACAAATCCATGCTGGTGGAAGAGGTAAAGCCGGTGGGGTAAAAATCGCAAAAAATCTAGAAGAAGTGCGTACATACGCTGATGAAATTCTTGGGAAAACTTTAGTAACACATCAAACAGGCCCTGAAGGTAAGGTGGTAAAACGTTTACTTATTGAAGAGGGTTGTGATATCAAGAAAGAATATTATGTTGGAGTAGTTTTAGATCGTGCAACTTCCCGTGTTGTTATGATGGCATCAGAAGAAGGCGGTACAGAAATTGAAGAGGTAGCTGAAGCAACACCTGAAAAAATATTTAAAGAAGTAATTGATCCGGTTGTTGGACTTTCAGGTTATCAAGCTCGAAGACTAGCATTTAATATAAATATTCCAAATGAATTAATCGGCAAAGCCGTTAAATTCATGTCAAGTCTATATACTGCATTTGTTGAAAAAGACTGCTCCATTGCAGAAATTAATCCACTTGTAACTACTGGTGATGGTGAAGTTTTGGCACTTGACGCAAAATTAAATTTTGACGATAATGGATTATTCCGTCAAAAGGATATACAGGAACTTAGGGATTTAGATGAAGAAGACGAAAAAGAAATCGAAGCATCTAAATACGACTTAAGCTATATTTCATTAAATGGAAATATTGGTTGTATGGTAAATGGTGCCGGACTTGCAATGTCTACAATGGATATTATTAAGCATTATGGCGGCGATCCCGCAAACTTCCTTGATGTTGGGGGCGGTGCAACTGCTGAAAAAGTAACGGAGGCATTTAAAATTATTTTGTCCGATTCCAATGTAAAAGGAATCTTTGTAAACATTTTTGGTGGAATTATGAAATGTGATGTGATCGCTGAAGGTGTAGTGGAAGCAACGAAACAAGTTGGCCTTGAAATTCCGCTTGTTGTGCGTTTAGAAGGTACAAATGTTGACTTAGGTAAGAATATTCTAAACGAGTCAGGGTTAAATATTACATCAGCTGATTCGATGGCAGATGGCGCAGAAAAAATCGTTTCCATGGTCAAATAATAGTTTAAAGTGTAGGCTTACCGTATAGCGAGGTATGGACTGGACTTAGCCGAATGGGATAAAGAAAACACGGAGGGCCTGCAGGATGTAGGTCAGTTCAGTGTTGCGACAAAAATTTTCGGGGGAGACGAGTAAGCGCAGTCCCTGGACGTTGTGATTTTACCTGAACTTCCCCTGGCAGGTTCGTACTTGACTTATCGTAAAGAGGGGAAAGAACTACATTAGTCGCTGGTAGCTGGAACTGGATAAAAGATTATGTAGAAAGGACGGACAAAAATGAGTGTATATATTAATAAAGATACAAAAGTAATTGTTCAAGGAATTACTGGTGGTACTGCTAAATTCCATACAAAACAAATGCTTGAATATGGTACAAAAATCGTTGGTGGCGTAACGCCGAAAAAGGGCGGTACAGAAGTAGAGGGTGTTCCTGTATTTAATACAGTACAAGAAGCTGTTGAACAAACAGGTGCAACTGCATCTGTAATCTATGTACCAGCTCCATTTGCTGCAGATGCAATTATCGAAGCAGTTGATGCAAATTTAGATATTGCCATTTGTATTACAGAGCATATTCCTGTGTTGGATATGGTAAAAGTAAAACGTTATATGGAAGGCAAGAAAACTCGTTTAGTCGGACCAAACTGTCCTGGTGTCATTACTGCAGATGAAAGTAAAATTGGAATTATGCCGGGATACATTCACAAAAAAGGACATATCGGAGTTGTTTCACGCTCAGGTACATTAACATATGAAGCTGTTCATCAATTGTCTGAAGCAGGTTATGGTCAAACTACTGCAGTAGGTATTGGTGGCGACCCTGTTAATGGAACTAACTTTATTGATGTATTATCAGCATTTAATGAAGATTCAGAAACAGAAGCGGTTATTATGATTGGTGAAATTGGTGGGACAGCGGAAGAGGAAGCAGCTGAATGGGTAAAGGCAAATATGACGAAGCCCGTAGTCGGTTTCATCGGTGGTGCAACAGCTCCTCCAGGAAAACGTATGGGACATGCTGGTGCGATTATTTCCGGTGGTAAAGGTACTGCTGCAGAGAAAATCCGCGTGATGAACGAATGTGGTATCCAAGTTGCTGAAACACCGGCAGTTATGGGTGAAACTATGATTAAAGTTTTAGAAGAAAATGGCTTAAAAGAAAAATGTAAAACGCATTAAACTTAAAATTGGAACCTGAAAGCTTAAGATACTTTTAGGTTCCAACTATATAAAAAGGACGTGATTACACTGAGATCTACAAGAGATCGATTAATTCATTTACATCGATGCCGTGGTATTACTCGACGAATACTTCGAAAAATCATCCATCATGACCCTACATTAAATAATATTTACCTTTTGTCTTCCACACAAATCAGCCAACAATATTTACTATCTTCTAAGAATGCAACATTACTTTTTTCAGATCTCCATAGCGAAACCATCAAACAGCAAATTATAAAAGATATTGCAAGATATACCGTCATCACTATAGTTGACGAATTCTATCCACCTGTGTTAAAAACAATTAAAGATCCACCATTAGTATTATATACGTTAGGAAATAATTCTTTATTAACCTATTCACCTGTGATAAGTGTGATCGGAACAAGAAATCCTTCAAATGAAGCAAATGGAAAAATAGACCTATTCGTGAAGCCATTAATATTAACGGATTGGTTAATTGTAAGCGGGATGGCTAAGGGAATTGATAGCTATTCACATATAGCGGCACTAGAAAATATGGGTAAAACGATTGCAGTGTTAGGTGGTGGTTTTCATCATATTTATCCAAAACAAAATACATCATTGTTTAAACATATTGCGGAAAAAGGATTAGTAATATCTGAATACCCTCCAGATACACCTCCTAAAAGATATCATTTTCCTGAAAGAAACCGAATTATAAGTGGTTTGAGTTTTGGAACACTTGTCATTGAAGCAACTGAAAAAAGTGGTACATTAATTACTGTTGATCAAGCACTTGATCAAGGTAGAGAAGTATATGCAGTACCAGGTTCCCCCTTGAGTCCTCAAACAAAAGGATGCCACAAGATGATCCAGGATGGAGCTAAACTGGTTCATGATGTGCATGACATCCTAGAAGATTGGGAAAGCATAGGAGTGAATTTGTTCAATATGTCAAAGTAAGGGAAACACTTCACTTTTTAAAAAATATTTCACAGTATGTTTGACAAATGTATAGTATATATTTAATATTAGTGAAGATTTCTAAATTTATTATGCTAACACCTCATTATAGGAGGAATTCCATGTCAGATTATCTAGTAATTGTAGAATCACCGGCAAAAGCGAAAACAATTGAACGTTATTTAGGAAAGAAATATAAAGTGAAAGCATCCATGGGGCATGTGAGAGACCTGCCCAAAAGTCAAATGGGTGTTGATACTGATGCAAACTATAAATTGAAATATATTACAATCCGTGGAAAAGGTGACGTTTTAAAAGAACTCAGATCGGCAGCAAAAAAGGCAAAAAAAGTATATCTTGCTGCCGACCCCGACAGAGAAGGAGAGGCAATTGCTTGGCATTTAGCGTATATATTGAATATCGATGAGAACTCCAAATGCCGTGTTGTATTTAATGAAATTACTAAAGATGCAATTAAGGAATCGTTTAAAAATCCACGATCCATTGATACTGATCTGGTTGATGCCCAACAGGCTAGAAGAGTTCTAGATCGTCTGGTAGGCTACAACATCAGTCCATTGCTTTGGAAAAAGGTAAAAAAAGGATTGAGTGCTGGAAGGGTTCAGTCTGTTGCATTGAAAATGATTATCGACAGAGAGAAGGAAATTGAAGAATTCAAACCGGAAGAATACTGGTCAATTGAAGCTGATTTTCAAAAGGACAAAGAATTGTTCGAAGGTACATTTTTCGGAATCAATGGCAAAAAACAAGCACTAAAAACAGAAGATGATGTGAAAGAAATATTAAATAAGATGAAAGAAAAGAGTTTCACTGTTGATAAGGTCAATAAAAAGGAAAGAGAAAGAAATCCCTCAAAGCCTTTTATCACTTCATCCCTTCAGCAGGAAGCAGCACGGAAGCTAAACTTCCGTGCCAGAAAGACCATGATGGTTGCCCAGCAATTATATGAAGGTATTGATCTAGGTAAAAAAGCTGGTGGGATCACCGGGTTAATCACCTATATGCGTACAGATTCCACACGTATTTCAGAGACAGCTAAAGAGGAAGCAAAAGGATATATTGAAGAGAAATATGGCAAGGAATATCTGCGTGCCAGCAAAGTCAGCAAGACAAAGAAAGGAACACAGGATGCACATGAGGCTATTCGCCCAACAGCTGTACTCAGAGATCCGAAGACACTGAAGAATATACTATCAAGAGATCAACTGAGATTATACAAATTGATCTGGGAACGTTTTTTAGCCAGTCAAATGGCTCCTGCAGTCATGGATACAATGACTGTTCATTTGCTGAATAATGATGTGGAATTTAAGGCAACAGGTTCCAAAGTTAAATTCAAAGGTTTCATGAAGGTATATGTAGAAGGAACAGACGATAATAAAAAGGTCGAGAATAAGCTTCTTCCGGAATTAATCGAAGGGATGAAAGTAGAAGCCAAAGAGATCGCTCCTAGTCAGCACTTTACTCAGCCTCCTCCAAGATATACGGAAGCACGACTGGTTCGGACAATGGAGGAATTAGGGATAGGACGTCCATCCACATACGCTCCTACAATTGATACCATCCAGCGAAGAAACTATGTAAGCATCGATAATAAACGTTTTATTCCGACAGAGCTTGGAACCATTGTTAATGACTTAGTGGAAGAATTTTTCCCGAAAATTATTGATGTTGATTTTACTGTGAAAATGGAAGATGATCTGGATTCAATTGAAGAAGGAAAAAGAGAATGGATAAAAATTATTGATGATTTTTATCAGGACTTCGAAAAGCGTCTGGAATTAGCGGAAAAGGAAATGGAAAAAGTAGAAATCAAGGATGAACCTGCTGGTGAGACCTGCGAAAATTGTGGTCATGAGATGGTTTACAAAATGGGGCGCTACGGTAAATTCCTTGCTTGTTCAAACTTCCCTGAATGCAGAAATACAAAGCCGATATTAAAAGAAATCGGTGTGAAATGTCCAAAATGTAAAGACGGTAATGTGGTCGAAAGAAAATCCAAAAAAAGAAGGACATTTTATGGCTGTGATCGTTATCCGGATTGTGATTTCATTTCATGGGATAAGCCAATAGCGAGACCATGTCCAAAGTGTGAATCATTACTTGTAGAAAAGAAAAGCAAGAAAGAAACGCAAATACAATGTACAAATTGTGACTACAAAGAAAATACACAAAATTAAGAAATAAAAGTTAGATATGGCTAGATAATTTAATTCTCATAAAATCTATAATTACCTATACAATCATAAAACTGCTTGTTCCTCGGAATGAACAGTTTTATTTTCGGTATATTTAAACCCTGACATTGTACCGTCCACTTCGATTTATGATAAGTTTTAACTATCAAAAAAAAGGGGAAACCTCTATACAAGGAGGTTTTCAATATGATTAAACGAAAAAAATATTTCGTAACGGTTGATACAAATAATATTCGTGAGATGTCTATCCCAGATAGTGGAATTGAATATGAAATTATCGCAAGTCAAAATGAAATAGAAGAAATTGAACAGTTATTTTATCAAAAAAGACAAAAATGCTAAAAAGGAAGTACAATATTTAGCGAAGCCATTTGATGAATGGGGAGCAGATAGTGAAAGAGAAGGCTATGACAATCATTTAATAGACATATACCGTAAGATCTATGAATTAGGTACTGTGGAAACAAAAGGAAAAATTAAAGAAATAGGGTTATTTGATTAAAAAGATGTCAATAACAGTAATAACCTTAATTTCATAAAGTTTATATCGTATCAAATATTCTAAACCAAACGAATTGTTTATTGTTGACTATTTATTTTGAAAAGGATATAATTACGCATTGGTAAGGTTATTTACTTGACACCTTCTTAAAGCATGAAAAAACATGGATAATAATACAACGGTTAACTGATTTATGCTATAATATTTCTGAGGTCAATTCAGAATTTTGTTACAATTGTGTTAAATTTGTTGCATATCAATTTTTTATATGGTATGATTTATTTTGTTGTTTATTGGGGTGGAAAATTGAAAAATTTCACTTTTGAATGCAATGCATTCATCGAGTATTTACAAATTGAGAAAAACGCATCCCCATATACTGTAAAATATTATCTGAATGATCTGGAAACTTTCTTTTCTTTTTTAACAAGTGAAGGAATCGATCAATTGAATAATGTAGATCAGCGTATGGTTCGCACATTTTTAACCAGTCTTTATAATAGACAATTAGGAAGAAGATCTGTTTCTAGAAAAATCTCTACATTAAAAAGCTTTTATAGGTTTCTGGAGCGTGAAAATATTACTCCAATAAATCCGTTTATGCATGTAACTTTACCAAAAACAAAAAAGTCAATTCCAGGTTTTTTATATATGGAAGAGTTAGAGAAATTATTTGAAGTAAATGATGGTACGGATTCATTGGGGCAACGCAATCAAGCAATTCTTGAGACTCTATATGGTACAGGTATAAGGGTTAGTGAGTGTGTAGGTTTACAAATGGATGATATAGACTTTTCAATTGGGACAATATTTGTAAGAGGTAAAGGAAATAAGGAACGATATGTACCTTTCGGGAGCTTTGCAGAAGTCGCCTTGAAACGTTACATAAATGAAGGCAGAAGTCAGCTTTTAAAGAAAACTAAAAACGATTCTGATTTTGTTTTTTTAAATGCTCGTGGTACTCCCTTAACTGGAAGAGGGGTAAGGATGATACTTAATAAAATAGTGGAAAAAGCTGCGTTGACCATTCATGTACATCCACATAAGCTTCGTCATACCTTTGCTACACATATGTTGAATGAAGGTGCTGATTTGCGCAGCGTACAAGAGTTACTTGGACATGAAAATTTATCATCTACACAAATTTATACCCACGTAACAAAGGATCATTTGCGAAAAGTATATATGAACAGCCATCCTAGAGCAAATAAATAATATTAAACCTGAAGAGGTGATTTGAATTGTCAACGGAAATGCATGCTACTACTATTTTTGCAATAATGCATAATGGGCAATGTGCGATGAGTGGTGACGGTCAAGTGACACTAGGAAATGCAGTTGTTATGAAACATAAGGCAAAAAAAGTACGTACCTTATATAATGGACAAATTTTGGCAGGCTTTGCAGGTTCTGTTGCAGATGCATTTACATTATTTGAGAAGTTTGAAGGAAAGCTTGAGACCTTTAACGGTAATTTAGCAAGGGCAGCTGTTGAACTGGCGCAAGAATGGCGTAGTGACAAAGTATTGCGCAAGCTAGAGGCAATGCTTATTGTGTTGAATAAAGAAAATATGTTTTTAGTTTCTGGAACAGGTGAGGTTATTGAACCAGATGATGGAATATTGGCAATAGGCTCTGGTGGGAATTATGCCTTAAGTGCAGGTAGAGCACTTGTTAAACATTCCAGTCAATTATCAGCAAAAGAAATTGCACAATCAGCCCTTGAGATCGCCGGAGAAATATGTGTTTATACGAATGACCAGATTACTTTAGAGGTACTTAACTAATAGAACGTGTTCAAAAAGGAGGATAAAAAGGATCGAGAAGTTTGAGGCAGCGTAGTTTTGAGCAACGGAGCGTATACTATTGATACGTGCGTAGCGGAAAAGCAAGCTAACGAAGAAATCCGATGTGTCATTTTTACCGGACTTTTTTGAACATCAACTAATAAGGAGGCCATTTGAAAGCATGGGAATAGATTACACTCCAAAACAAATTGTGGGTCAATTAGATAAATATATTATTGGACAGCAAAATGCAAAAAAGTCTGTTGCGATTGCATTGAGAAATCGTTACAGGCGAATGCAACTTGATGAATCAATCAAAGATGAAATTGTTCCTAAAAATATTTTAATGATTGGGCCAACTGGGGTAGGTAAAACTGAAATTGCGAGAAGGTTGGCAAAGCTTGTGGGAGCTCCTTTCATAAAAGTGGAAGCAACTAAATTTACAGAAGTAGGATATGTTGGCCGTGATGTTGAATCAATGGTTCGTGATCTTGTAGAGATGTCTATGCGAATGGTTAAAGAAGAAAAAATGGATGAAGTAAAAGGAAAAGCAGAAGTGGAAGCGAATAAGCAACTTATTAATCTGTTAGTACCTCAAGCTACTAAAAAAGAATCAACAATGAAGAATCCATTTGAAATGCTTTTTTCCGGTCAGATAAATAGTGACGATGAATCCGGTGGTGAAAAAGAAAAAGCTAAAGATGAAGAAATAAGAAATAAGCGTAAACGTGTGGAGCACAAGCTCGCACTCGGTGAACTAGAAGATCATCTGGTGACAGTTGAAATTGATGAACTCCCCCCATCCATGTTTGACATGCTGCAAGGTTCGGGTATGGAACAAATGGGAATGAACATGCAGGATGCTCTTGGGCAGTTTATGCCGAAAAAGAAAAAGAGGAGAAAGCTCCCCGTTTCCGAGGCAAGAAAAGTGTTAACACAGCAAGAGGCCGGGAAACTTGTTGATATGGAAGAAGCAGCACAAGAAGCAATCGCTCGAGCGGAACAATCTGGTATCATTTTTGTTGATGAAATTGATAAAGTGGCAGGTAAGCAGGATAGTTCTGCAAATGTATCCAGAGAAGGTGTCCAGCGCGATATACTCCCTATTGTAGAAGGTTCAACAGTTGTTACAAAACACGGTCCGGTAAAAACAGATCATATGCTGTTTATCGCAGCGGGGGCATTTCATATGTCAAAGCCATCTGATCTGATTCCGGAATTACAAGGGAGATTTCCAATACGAGTTGAATTGGAAAAATTGACAACTGAAGATTTTAAACGAATATTAAGTGAACCTTCAAATGCTTTATTAAAACAATACAAGGCAATGTTACAAACAGAAGGTATAAATGTTGATTTTACAGACGAAGCTATTACAAGGCTTGCAGAAATTGCATTTAAGGTAAATCAAGAGACTGACAACATAGGAGCAAGAAGGCTGCATACGATTTTGGAGAAGCTATTGGAGGATTTATCCTTTGAAGCGCCGGATATTAATATGGATAAAATCGAAATTACTCCCGCCTATGTTGATGAAAAACTAAGTTCAATTGCAAAAAATAAAGATTTAAGTCAATTTATATTATAATTTTAACTAAAAAAGGAGAATCATTATGGAACTATTAGATCGCGCAAGAAAAATTAATGCAATGTTGCAAAAAGCTACAGGAAAATCGGTGAATTTCAATGATATGTCTGCATCATTACGAGATGTAATCACCGGGAATGTATACATTGTAAGCAGAAGAGGAAAATTATTAGGTTTTGCAATTAACCAAGAAATTGAAAATGAGAGAATGAAAGGAATGCTTGAGGAAAGACAATTTCCAGAAGAGTATATTCAAGGATTATCTAATATTTTTGAAACCACAGCAAACCTTGATATCGATAGCAAACATACCGTATTTCCTGTTGAAAACCGCGAATTATTTAAAAATGGTTTGACAACAATTGTCCCGATTATCGGTGGAGGAGAACGTCTGGGAACACTTGTCTTAGGCAGACTTACAGAAAGCTTTAATGACGATGATTTATTACTTGCTGAGTATGGTGCTACAGTAGTTGGTATGGAAATTTTGCATGAGAAAACAGAAGAAATAGAAATGGAAGCAAGAAGTAAAGCAGTGGTTCAAATGGCGATCAGTTCCCTCTCATACAGTGAATTAGAAGCAATTGATCATATTTTTGAAGAGTTAAATGGAAACGAAGGACTACTTGTAGCAAGTAAAATAGCTGATAGAGTTGGTATAACTAGATCGGTAATTGTAAATGCACTTAGAAAGCTTGAAAGTGCAGGGGTAATTGAATCTCGTTCACTCGGAATGAAAGGAACCTATATTAAAGTTCTAAATGATAAATTCCTAGTAGAGCTTGAAAAGTTACGTTCAAGATAATATTAAGAACATTAAAAAAAACCAGGGAAACCTGGTTTTTTTTAATGTATAAAATTCATAGTACTTTATATACAGAAAGGAATTACTAAAAATGAATTTTTGGGTTATTTTTTGACATAAAAACAGTAAATCACACATCTTTTTCAATTTTGATAACTAATATTTCCATATAAAGACATTTTGATATATAATTTTACCTAGGAAAATATAACTATTATTTTTTCATTTCGATGAAAATGTCGAAATATAATAGACTTTAGATGTGAGATAATCTACAATGTTCGTAGAAGCCATAAATTTTATAACTGTTGTTATTAAAGTTTAATAGGAGGAATTTAATTGGAATTATTCAGTGGGACAATTCGTACATTAGAAGATTCGCTTCATTATGCTTCGGCAAAAAATCGAGCAATTTCTACTAATATTTCAAATGTCGATACACCGAACTATAAAGCTAAAGATGTCGTGTTTAAGAACGTTTTAAATGATGCAATTTCAAGTTCAATAGAATCAAAACAAACAAACGAAAGACATTTGCCATTTAATAGTACGACACACTCGTCTTTTCAGGTTATTGAGAAGAATAACACAATGTATAATCATAATGGCAATAATGTGGATGTTGATAAGGAAATGACTGATCTAGCGAAGAACCAAATTTATTATCAAGCATTAGTTGACCGGATCAATGGGAAATTCAGCAGTCTTCAACGTGTTATTCGAGGAGGAAATTAGGTATGTCACTATTTAATGCTATTAATTCAAGTGCCAGTGCACTGACAGCTCAGCGACTCAGAATGGATATTGTTTCTGCCAATATTGCTAATGCACAAACAACAAGGGCCACTGTAAATGAAAATGGAGAGTATGAACCTTATCGCAGAAAAATGGTAGTGATGGAGCCACAGAATCAGAGTTTTAAATCATTTTTACATAAAGCAGCGAATCGTAATGGATCGTCAGGTGTTAAAGTAACAGAAATTGTAGAGGACGAAGAACCTTTTAAGCTTATATTTAATCCGACTCATCCGGATGCTAATGAAGCAGGTTATGTTCAATTACCGAATGTAGATCCATTGAAAGAGATGGTGGATATGATGAGTGCTACCAGATCCTATGAAGCAAATATCACATCATTAAACGCTAGTAAAAGTATGCTTTTGAAAGCGTTGGAGATTGGGAAATAGAATAGATGGGAGCAATTAAATAATGAATAATTTACTACTTAATTCCATACCTCAGACTACTTTACCCGTTTCTGAGGTTTCAAAACACGCAATTTCACCAGGCGAGGCACAGGCGAATTTTGCCAACGTTTTAAAAACAGCCATCGAAGGTGTGAACAACGCACAAATTGCATCAGATAAAAAGACGCAGAACTTAGCGAATGGCAGTATTGATGATTTGCATGATGTAATGATTACTGCTCAAAAAGCTAGTATTACATTAGAAACTACGGTGCAAATACAACGTAAAGCAATTGATGCCTACAACGAAATTATGCGCATGCAGGTGTAATTTTAACAAAAATAGATTTAAAAACATGCTTAATAAAGGCATTTTATTTTTTGCGCTTTGGTGGGGGAATATATGAAAGAAAAAATGACAAAATGGAAAGAAACGAGTACAGCTTTTTGGTCAAGTCGTTCAAAAAGTCAAAAAGGGATATTTATTGGATCTATTCTAATTCCGATTTTTTTAGTTGTTGGAATAGCTCTATTTACTTTCAATTCAAAGCTTGTTCCATTATATAATAATTTATCTTTACAGGAAGTTGGTCAAATAAAAACGGAATTAGATGCAAGAGGAATTCCTTATGAACTAGAAGATGGCGGTAAAACAATTACTGTACCAGAAGAACAAGTGGACACCCTGCTGGTTGACCTTGCGGGGCAAGGGATTCCAAACAGTGGAAACATTGATTATTCATTTTTTAGTGAAAATACTTCATGGGGAATAACGGATAATGAATTTAACATTATGAAGCTTGATGCCATGCAGACAGAGCTTGCTAACCTAATTCGTAGTATTGATGGAATTGAAAATGCCAAAGTGATGATTAATATCCCTGAAGAACCTGTATTTGTGAGTGATTCTACTGAGCAGGCAAGTGCCTCCATTGTGATCAATACACAGCCGGGTTACCAATTTCAAGGCAATCAAATTGACTCCCTATACCATTTGGTTTCAAAAGCTGTACCTGATTTGCCACAAGACAACATTGTGATTATGAATCAGTACTTTGAATATTATGATCGTAATTCACAAACAGCTTTTGGTACTCAGGAAGCACATACATATCAGCAAACAGTTAAAAAAGATATCGAACGTGATATCCAAAGAAGACTTCAACAAATGCTAGGAGCTATGGTAGGTGGAGAAAATGTCATTGTTTCTGTTACAGCAGATATAGACTTCACCCAAGAAAATCGTACAGAAGAGCTTGTGGAACCTGTAGATCTTGAAAATATGGAAGGACTGCCGGTAAGCATTGAAACCATTCAGGAAACCTATTTAGGAAATCCTCCTGTTGGTGGGGAGATTGGGACTGGTGATGGTGATGTTGCAAATTACCCAGCTGAGGAAGGTGGAGATAACGGTGAATATGAATTAGCCAAAGAAACAATTAACAATGAATTTAATCGTATTCAGAAAAACATTGTAGAAAGTCCATACAAAGTCCGTGACTTGGGTATTCAAGTTGCTGTTGACAGCGTGGTAAATTCAGAAGATAATGAGCTGCAATATTTAACACAAGCGGATGAAAATACGGTAGAGGCAGGCATTTCTTCTATATTGGGATCAATTATTGGTACTTCCATTGATAAAGAATATGGAGAAGTAATACCAGAAGAAAAATTCTCTATTGTGTTTCAGGAATTTAATAGTGATCGATCAGTTCCACAGCCAATATCTTCAATCATTCCTATGTGGCTGTATATTGCAGGAGCAGTATTACTATTAATTATTATTATATTAATTGTTCTACTAATCCGGAATAAAAAAGAGGAAGAGGAAGTTATGGAAGAAGTGGTTACTGCTGGACCGAGTGTAGAAGTACCAGAAATCCCTGAAAATCAGGATTCCGAAGCGGTTATTCGCAGAAAACAACTGGAGAAAATAGCGAAGGATAAGCCGGAAGAGTTTGCGAAATTGTTAAGAAGTTGGATCGGGGAAGAGTAGGAGTGATTTTAAATGGTAAGAACAAAAAGTGCATTAACAGGAAAACAGAAGGCAGCTATTCTTTTAATCTCCTTAGGTCCAGATGTATCAGCACAGGTTTATAAACATTTAACAGAAGAGGAAATTGAGAAATTAAGTTTGGAGATTTCATCTGTTAAAAAAGTAGATTCCAGTTTAAAAGAGGATGTTCTTGATCAGTTTCACCAAATAGCTTTGGCACAGGATTATATCTCACAAGGGGGAGTAGGGTATGCGAAAACGGTATTAGAAAAAGCTTTTGGTGCACAGGAAGCTACAACTATTATAAACCGCTTGACATCTTCCCTGCAGGTAAGGCCATTTGACTTTGCTAGAAAGGCTGATCCACAACAGGTTTTAAATTTTATTCAAGGAGAACATCCGCAAACGATTGCATTAGTTTTATCCTATCTTGATTCTGAGCAGGCAGGGCAAATATTATCTGCATTGCCACAAGAAATGCAGGCAGATATAGCAAAACGTATTGCGACAATGGACTCTACATCACCTGAAATTATCAGCCAGGTAGAACAAGTGCTTGAAAGGAATATTTCTTCTTCGCTAACAGAGGACTATACACAGACTGGTGGGATACAAGCTGTAGTTGAAGTCTTAAATGGTGTGGACAGAAGTACAGAAAGAACAATACTTGATGCACTTGAAATTCAAGATCCTGAACTAGCTGACGAAATTAAAAAACGCATGTTTGTATTTGAAGATATTGTTATCCTGGATAATCGGGCAATTCAACGAGTAATACGTGAAGTTGAAAATGAAGATTTGCGCCTGTCACTAAGGGTTGCCAGTGATGAGGTGAAAGATATTGTCTTTAAAAATATGTCACAGCGAATGGCCGAAACTTTTAAAGAAGAAATGGAATATATGGGGCCTGTAAGATTAAAAGATGTTGAAGAAGCACAAACCAGGATTGTTTCTATTATCCGAAGACTGGAGGATATTGGAGAAATTGTTATAGCACGCGGTGGGGGTGACGATATTATTGTCTGATATCGAGAACTATCCTAGTAAAGTGATAAGAATTAAGCCAATAGAGCTACCCCAAAATGAGTCTACTCTAAAAGAGAGTGATGAAAATAATGATATACAGAATCAACTGCAAGGAGAAAAGGATGAATTACAACGTATTATAAAACAAAAAGAAAAACTTATTAATGAAACAAAAGCAGTAATCGAGAATGAAAAAAGCAATTGGGACAATGAAAAACAACAATATATCGAGATAGCAAAAGAAGAAGGGTATCGTGCGGGTTTTTCACTTGGAAAAGAAGAAAGTCTTAAACAATATAAACAGGTATTGGAAAAGGCAAATTCAATTACGGATTTGGCAATAAAAGATTATTATTCCACCATTGAAAAAAGTGAGAAAACGATCCTAACCCTTTCCTTGTATTCGGCAGAGAAAATTATCAAACAACAGATTAGAGAAGAACCAGCATTGTTTTTGCCAATTGTAAAGGCTGCTATAAAAGAGTTAAAAGATCAATCTGTTATATCTATATATCTGCATCCGAATAATTATGAATTTGTTCTACAGCAAAAAGATGAATTGGTTCATATTTTAGAAGATGATACAAAACTATCTATCTACATAAAGGAAGAGATGGTTGAAAATAGTTGTATAATCCAGCATCCATTTGGCCAAATAGATGCTGGTATTGATACACAATTACAGCAATTACGTTCTGTTTTACATGAAATAGCATTGGAGAATAATTCATGAGTATGAATATAAATCCTTATCTTTCTGCCATTGATCATGCAGATACTTACAAACGATATGGAAAAGTGTTACGTGTGGTTGGACTTATGATTGAATCACGGGGGCCAGAAGCAAATATTGGTGAGGTATGTTATATACACGCATCTACAAATACTAAAGCGCCTATACTTTGTGAAGTAGTTGGTTTTAATAAAGAAAAAATCATCTTAATGCCATACTCGGAAGTAACGGAAATTGGCTCTGGTTGTTTAGTAGAATCTACCGGTAAAGCATTGAGTATAAAAGTTGGACGTGGACTAATTGGGAAAGTTGTTGATTCATTGGGAAAGAGACTAGATGATTCCCCTTTGCCGAAAGGATTAACAAATTACTTAACAGAACAGTCACCGCCAAATCCAATGCTGCGTCCACTAATAGCTGAACCTATCCAGGTTGGCGTTAAAGCTATTGACTCCCTCTTAACAGTTGGAAAAGGCCAACGAATTGGCATATTTGCTGGTAGTGGGGTAGGAAAAAGCACCTTGCTTGGGATGATTGCCAGAAATAGCAATGCAGATATCAATGTAATTGCACTGATAGGTGAGCGTGGCCGCGAAGTTAGAGAATTTATTGAAAATGATCTAGGTGAAGAAGGACTAAAAAAGTCAATTGTTGTTGTAGCTACTTCAGATCAACCAGCTTTGATGCGGATCAAAGGTGCTTATACAGCAACTGCGATTAGTGAATATTTTCGTGATCTTGGCCTACAGGTAAATTTAATGATGGACTCGGTTACGAGGGTTGCAATGGCAAGTAGAGAAATAGGACTCGCAACAGGGGAACCACCGACTACAAAAGGATATCCGCCTTCCGTTTTTGCAACGTTGCCAAAGCTATTGGAGCGAACTGGTACGAATGAGCATGGAACGATTACTGCGTTTTACACGGTACTCGTTGATGGGGATGATATGAATGAACCGATAGCAGATACAGTCAGAGGAATACTTGATGGTCACTTTGTAATGGATCGTAAATTGGCTGAGCGTGGTCAATTTCCAGCAATTAATATTCTTAAATCAATAAGCAGAGTGATGAATCAAATAGCAAGTGAGGATCATAAGGAAATCGCCCAGGAAATACGTTCGCTTATGGCTACATATGAAGAAAATAGTGAATTGATTCAAATTGGCGCATATAAACGCGGGACAGATCACGAAATAGATAAAGCAATTTTATATTACCCAAAAATACAGGCATTTTTAAAACAGGAAGTATTCGAAGATGTAACCCTCGATCAATCTATCAAAAAGATGAAAGCTTTGATTTATGGAGGTACTGATTAATGGCTGAAACTATCGTATTATCAAAAATATTGAATGTATATGAAAAGGAAAAAAATGATGCAGAAAAAGCGTATCATCAGTCCATGGATTTTTTCGAAAAGGTAGCAACACAACTATATACATTATTAAGAAAAAAGGAATCAGCTGAAGAATGCTATGAAGAATATATAACGACAACCACATCATTGGATAAAATTAGAGAACAGATAGCATATATTGAAAAGTTAAATACGCAAATTATGAGTCTACAGCAAGATGTGCAACATGCAAGAACAGCTATGGAATCCAGACAATTGCAATTAACAGATGCACATATAGAGGTAAAGAAATATGAAAGAATCATTGATATACGAAAGAAAGCAAAAGAAGACACGGAAAGAAAAATGGAAAACTTAGCAATGGATGAGATTTCGATCCAACAATATCTAACTAATAAAAACAGGTGACGCTAATGACTAGGCAAGATACAGCAGAAAAGAAAAAAATGAATCCAGTTCTTTGGTTTCTTTTTGCAATAATTATTCCAATCGCAGTCGTATTAACCTTAACGATTATTATATTATCGGTTGCAGGTGTTAATGTAATCGATTGGGCAAAGGAAAAGGGTAATAATATTCCAGTCATTTCATCTTTAATCACAACACCAGAAGAAGAAAATAATGAACCTGAAACAGAAAAAGCGCAGGCTACAATAGATAATAAAGATGCAGAAATTCAAGCATTAAGCCAGGAAAACAGTGATCTAAAAGCAACGATAGAACATTTGGAGCAGGAAATAGTCAAGCTGGAAAACAATATTACCAGTGCAGGCCCGGAGGCTGATAATGAAGAGCAACAAACAAACAGCACAGTTAAAACAGTTTCGGGTTCTTTTAAGGATATGGATAATGAACAGGCTGCATTAATTATTCAAAATTTGGATAAGGACACTGCCGTTTCCATCTTAAAAGAAGTGTCAAATAAAGTCCGTGGTGAAATTCTGGAAGCAATGGATGTAGAGAATGCAGCAGATTTAACACAGTTGTTTATAAATAGTGGTGAATGATAAGGAGTGATCACTTGAAAGGGGGTGAGAGAAAAAATGAACGCTATGGGAATGCTATTCCAATCCGTACAATCACCGATAACACTGCAGGGCGATTCAAAAGGGAAAACCACAGGCGAAAACCCGGTTTTATTTCAGTCATTGCTAGGTGATGTACAAACTAAGCGGGAGAAAGCAGCTGGTAATAGGTTACAAGTAAATGATCTGAGTCTGAAAAAGACGGATAACTTATTATCAGATTTACAGGAAATTTTGCGTTCCATGGTAAATGGATCAGATGAACTGCACAGCTACTTAAGTAAATTAACAGATGAAGCAGATCTTGAATGGAATATGGTAAATATTGATAGTTTGCCAGCAGAATTACAATCCCTATTCAAGAACATGACAATAGGATCGGAAGAATTAGAAAAAATGGTAAATAATATTTTATTATCAAAAGTTAAAACAAAAATTAATTTTGATAATCTGTTACATAAGCAGGTAATTCCTGTACTTGGCCAAGGAAATGTTGATCAAGCGAATATGACTCTAATACAAAAGCAATTTACTGATATTTTTGCCAAGGTGGAAGCAATTTTAACTCAAATGAATAACCAAATAGATATCACAAAAGCAGCACCGAAGATTTTAGAGTTATTACAGCAATGGACAGCATTGGAAAAAAGAATGGCGAAAAGTCATGTATTAGATGCTGTAAATGGAGCATTAAAAAATGAAGCTGCTAAAGAGCAAACTGTTTGGACCAATTTGCTGCAAGCTTTTCAAAAGAGGAATCAATTGGCTCAGAAGCACCAATACAATAGTGATGCTAAAGTGACAAATGTGGATGTAGCAAAATGGATATCGAAAGCCTTGGAAAATTATGGTCAGATCGATAGAGGAATTACTCAACAAACCATTACAACATCAACACAGCCTATTTCTAGATTGGAACAGTTTGTTATTCATCTGAATCAAACACAAAGCTCACAGACTGATAATCAGCAGGTAATCGAACAATTTGAGAAGATAATGAAATCGAGTAGATTTTTAAGTATGTCAAATGGGAAGAATCAACTTACTATAGCATTACGCCCGGATAACTTAGGAGAAATGATGGTGCGTTTTACACAGATAAATGGAGAAATGGCTGTGAAAATGTTGGTTACATCTCAAGCTGCTAAAGAAATGCTTGAATCGAACTTGCATCAACTAAGAAATATGTTTTCACCACATCAGGTAGTGGTTGAAAAACAGGAAGCAACAGTACAACAAGGTCCGGATGTGCAGAAGGATAAAAATGATGAGCAATTAGCGGATCATGAGCAAAATCAATCTGAGCACCCAGATAAAAATGGCAAGCAACAATCAGGGGAAAATTTGGAAACAACATTTCATGATTTATTAATGAATGAGAAAGTGTAGGTGATTGCTATGACAACAATAGATCCATCGTTATACTTAAGTAATCAGAATACTTCTAGAACGCCAAGTCCAGATCTTGGCAAGGATGAATTTTTAAAAATATTAATGACGCAACTACAAAACCAGGATCCATTAAGTCCAATGGATGACCGTGAGTTTATATCGCAAATGGCTACATTCTCACAATTAGAACAAACGATGAATATGGCAAGTTCAATTGAAGCTCTTGTTCAGAGTCAGTTAATTTCGCCGGTTATTCAATATAGTCACATGATTGGTAAAGAGGTTTCCTACCAGGCTTATGATCAAGAAACCGGAGAGAAATTAGAGGTGGAAACAAGTAGTGTTGTTGCTGTCAGTCAAAAAGAAGGCTGGGCTATATTAGAACTTAAGAATGGTGAAAAAATATATGCTGATGCCATTTTGAAAATTGGTACACCAAATTCTGATGGAGCAAACGAGGAAGCGGAGTTACCGGACGAAGGAAGTGAATAATATGGATCATCGGATTCATCAAGTACCACAGCAGCAAGTTTTGCAATTTCCAACTGTACAAAAACCGAAATTGAATCAATCGAATCCAAATTTTAAAGATATTTTAGCAGAACAGCAAGCTTTAAAAATCAGCAAACATGCTACAGAGCGTTTGCATGAAAGAAATATTCATATTAATGAGCAGCAGTGGCAGACAATTGGCGAAAAAATGATGGAAGCAAAGCAAAAAGGCATAACTGATTCATTAGTTGTGATGAATCATGCGGCTTTACTTGTAAGTGCAAAAAATAATACGGTTGTAACTGCAATGGATCGTGAAGAGGCAACAAGCAGAATTTTCACAAACATAAATGGAACAATTTTAATAAACGACTAGGCTGGACCCTTTTGGGAGGCCAATAAAGCTGTTGACTGATGGATACAGCAATTAAAATTTAACCAATAAAGGGGAAAAATAAAATGTTACGTTCAATGTATGCAGGGATTTCAGGTATGAAAAACTTTCAAACAAAGCTGGATGTTATTGGTAATAATATTGCCAATGTGAATACAGCAGGCTTTAAAAAAGGAAGAGTTACCTTTCAGGATATGATGAGTCAAACAACTGCCGGTGCTCAAGGGCCAACAGATAACCGTGGTGGGGTTAACCCAATGCAGGTTGGTTTGGGCTCACAGATGGGTTCTATTGATAATATTCATACACAGGGATTTCGTCAAACAACAAATATTCCGCTTGATCTTCAACTGGAAGGGGACGGGATGTTTGTCTTAGAAGATGAAGATGGTTCAAGGTATTATACACGGGCAGGTAATTTTTATTTAGATGATGAGGATAATATTGTTAATCCAGATGGGTATTATCTTAGAGGATTTCCTGCAGATGAGAATGGAAATTTAGCAAATATGATAGGTAATTTGAGTATACCTGAAAATGCAAATAGCTTCAGCATCCAAACAGATGGTACTGTTAATTATGTAAATGATCAGAATGAAACAATAGTAGCAGGACAAATACTATTGGCGAGTTTTTCCAATCCAGCAGGTCTTGAAAAGGCTGGAAGTAACCTATTTATTGATTCACCAAATGCTGGTTTAAATGTTGGTGAAGAAGGCGGTTTATTTATACCAGAATCTGAAGGTACTGCATCCATCATCAGCGGTGCTCTCGAAATGTCCAATGTTGACCTTGCTGAAGAATTCACAGAAATGATCACAGCGCAGCGTGGATTCCAGGCAAATACTAGAATTATCACAACATCTGATGAGATTCTGCAGGAGCTTGTTAACTTAAAACGATAATAGGGAGGTAGGGGGTGCCTAAATAGGTAAGGTGCTCCCGCCAACATTATGATTCAACTAACACGTTTAAATGGTGATGTCTTTAGTTTGAATGCGGTAATGATAGAACAAATTCAATCATTACCAGACACTACCATTACATTATCTAGTGGAAAGAAACTGATTGTTAAAGATGCTGAGGGAGAAGTTGTTCATAAAATTACAGCATACTATCAGGAAATCGGAATTCAAAAAGCAATGAGTAAGGCAGGTGAGACTGGTGAATAGATTGGTAAAAACAATGGTTACGTCTTTAGCAATTCTATTAATAGGAGGCTCAATTGCACTGGTTGTCATATGGGGCGTAAATGGAGAAGAACATAAAGGACAAGCTGATTCTATTGATGAGATCGTAAAGCATTCCTACCAATCTCCAGAGGTTACGACAGATCTGCAAGATGGTAGCTTTGTCCGGATCCAATTTCAAATTTTGACAGATGGAAAAGATGCTAAAGAAGAAATAAGCAAACGTGATTTTCAATTGAAAAATATCTTAATAAAAGAATTGGCGAAATTAACAGAAGAAGATTTTAAATCAGGCCTGTCCAACCTGGAAGATGTTGTACAGACAAAGTTAAATGAGGTAATGACAGATGGCAGAATAACAGATGTTTATACCATAAATAAAATACTTCAATAATGAAGAAGGAATACTCCAGTATGGAGGTGAGTGTTTTTGGTGGATGAGATTCTTTCACAAAATGAGATTGATGCACTGCTATCCGCAATTACTTCAGGTGAGATGGATGCAGACGAGTTAAAAAATGAAGAAAATGAAAAAAAAGTACGTGTATATGATTTTAAGAGAGCACTCCGTTTTTCTAAAGATCAAATTCGAAGTATAGCGAGACTTCATGAAAATTATGCACGCTTGTTAACAACATTCTTTTCCGCACAGTTAAGAACATATGTTAATATTTCCGTAGCTTCCGTAGATCAGTTACCATATGAGGAATTTATCAGATCTGTTCCTAAGATGACTGTGATGAATGTTTATAGTGTAGCCCCGCTTGATGGAAGACTGATCATGGAGGTAAATCCCAATATTGCATATGCCTTGTTGGATCGGATTCTCGGAGGAAAGGGCAATAGTGTTAATAAAGTAGATAGTTTAACAGAAATTGAGACAATATTGATGTCACAGCTTTTTGAGAAAGCGATAGGTAATTTGCAGGAAGCTTGGTCTTCTATTGTAGAAATAGATCCAATACTGGAAGATTTTGAAGTAAATCCACAGTTTTTACAATTGGTGTCACCGAATGAAACAGTCGTTGTGGTTTCACTAAATACAGCAATTGGAGAAACGAGTGGGATGATTAACATTTGTATTCCGCATATTGTACTGGAACCGATTGTTTCAAAATTATCCGTACACTACTGGATGCAGACGACTACAAAGAACAGGGATATAGATGCATATAAAAAGCTTTCTAAAAGTATTCAACATGCTGAAATTGAAGCAAAAACAATTTTAGGCGAAGCAAGCATCAATATCCAGCAATTTTTAAATTTAAATAAAAATGATGTAATAACATTAAATCAACCAATTGATCATCCACTTATATTGGCAGTTAATAATGAGCCTAAATTTTATGTGCAGCCTGGCAAGTATAAAAATAAAATGTCAGTACAAGTATTGGAAGAAATTAAAGGGGTGAACGTAAATAATGAATGATGGTATGCTTTCTCAAGAGGAAATTGATGCACTTTTAAATATTAGTACGAAAGCAGAAAATGACGATTCTATACATAATGATGATACTGCGTATTTATCCACGATTGAAGAGGATACACTGGGGGAGATTGGCAATATTTCCTTTGGCAGTTCTGCAACAACATTGTCTCTGCTGTTAAATCAAAAGGTGGAAATCACTACACCTAAGGTTTCTGTTATACAAAAGAATGAATTAGATAAAGAATTTACTTTTGAGCCTGTAAGTATTCAAGTGAATTATATCGAAGGTTTTACTGGTAATAATTTACTCGTGATTAAAGCGGAGGATGCTGCAGTTATTTCAGATATTATGCTGGGCGGGGATGGTACAGCACCCGCTGAGGAACTAAATGATATTCATCTTAGTGCCGTACAGGAAGCGATGAATCAAATGATGGGTGCTGCAGCCACAAGTATGTCTACCGTTTTCAATAAAAAAATAGATATTTCACCACCTATCATCAAAAATGAAGATGATGGAACTATTTTTGAAGAAGATGCCTATGTGAAGGTATTCTTCCAGTTAAAAGTAGGAAGTTTAATAGATTCAAATATTATGCAGTTAATCCCAATTAACTTTGCAAGACATCTTGTTGATCAATTACTTAATGATTCTGCCGAAAGTGAAGCAGCAGCTGCGGTGGAGGAAATAGAAAAACCTGTTGAACAGATTACTAAACCTAAAGAACAAATAGATACGAAGCAGGAAATGCCACAGTATTTAGGAAGTAATATTGATCAAAATAATTCAACGATTCAGCAAGCAGATTTTTCAACGTTTCATCAAGTAGAATTAAACAAAACAGAACAGCGCAACCTTGACTTGTTATTGGATATACCGTTAAAGGTTACTGTCGAACTAGGAAGAACAAAACGAACGATCAAGGATATCCTTGATTTATCCTCTGGTTCCATTATCGAATTGGATAAATTAGCAGGTGAGCCTGTGGATATTTTAGTAAATGAAAAACTGATAGCTAAAGGAGAAGTTGTTGTAATCGATGAAAACTTTGGGGTCAGGGTTACAGATATAATAAGTCAAACTGACCGTTTAATGAAACTAAAATAATTTTTTGTTCTAGGGGGATTTAAAAATGGCAAAGCGTATTTTAATTGTAGATGATGCAGCATTTATGCGTATGATGATTAAAGATATTTTGACAAAAAATGGATTTGAAGTAGTTGGTGAAGCACAGGATGGGGTAGATGCAGTCGAGAAATATAAAGACTTATCACCAGACCTTGTCACGATGGATATTACCATGCCTGAAATGGATGGAATTACATCGTTAAAGAAAATAAAAGAAATAAATTCTGAAGCAAAAATAATTATGTGCTCAGCAATGGGACAGCAAGCAATGGTCATTGATGCCATTCAAGCTGGAGCGAAGGACTTTATCGTAAAACCCTTCCAGGCAGACAGGGTAATTGAAGCAATCCAAAAGGCTATAAGTTAAGAAACGAGTGGGTATGTTGAATAGAATATGTAGTATCTGTATGATAGGTTTTTTCCTCACCATTGGTTTTGCTGTTCAGGTTGAAGCAAATACCGTCGATGATTGGTTGAAGGATGCAGATTATAAAGATAAGGATAACAAGACAACACCAACTGAGTCTGAGTCTAGTGAAAATGAATCTGAAGAAACGATTGGAAGCAATGGGTCATTACTATTTGATTTGGTTAAAATGGTTTTTGCATTATTGCTTGTACTTGCACTTATTTATTTACTATTAAAGTTTTTGAATAAACGTAATAAACTATTTCAACAAATAAAGGCTTTGGAGAATTTAGGTGGAATTTCAGTTGGACAGAATAAATCAATCCAGATTGTTCGAATCGGAAATCGATTGTATTTAATAGGTGTTGGAGAAAATGTTGAAATGCTTCAAGAGATTACCGACGAAGAAATGAAGAAAGATTTATTAGAGCGTAAGCAGGAAACTGGTAATTATAATGCCGGTGCACTCGTAGCATCATTTTTTCAGCGAAAGGCTAAGGAGGAAAGTAATAGTAATAATCAAGCGAAAGAGGATTTTAAAAATCTATTTTCTAGTGAACTGGATAAGCTTAGAAAAAACAGAGGCAAACTAATCAATCAACAGAAACCCAAGGATGATAATCATGAATGAATTTATCGATATGTTTTCCAGTTCAGATCCTTCAAACGTTTCGACATCTGTTAAATTAATTCTATTATTAACTGTTCTATCATTAGCGCCAAGTATATTAATCTTAATGACCAGTTTTACCAGAATTATAATTGTATTGTCATTTGTCAGAACATCATTAGCAACACAGCAAATGCCACCAAATCAAGTACTTGTTGGACTTGCTTTATTTCTTACATTTTTTATTATGGCACCAGTATTTGGAGAGGTCTATGATGGTGCATTACAACCGCTTTTTGATCAAGAAATCACCTTGGATGAAGCATATGAGGAAGCAAGTATTCCAATGAAAGAGTTTATGGCAAAACATACAAGGCAAAAAGATCTGGGATTGTTTATAAATTATGCTGAGCTGGATCAGCCTAAGAGTTTACAAGATATTCCGTTAACCACACTTATTCCAGCGTTTGCCATCAGTGAATTAAAAACAGCCTTTCAAATGGGTTTTATGATTTTTGTCCCATTTTTAATTATTGATATGGCTGTTGCAAGTGTTTTAATGTCAATGGGGATGATGATGTTACCGCCAGTAATGATTTCATTGCCGTTTAAAATATTATTATTCGTCTTGGTTGATGGATGGTATTTGATTACTCATTCCTTGTTGGACGGGTTTTAATGCTGACTTAAGATAAAGGAGAAGGAGGTTATGTTGCTTGAGTAATGAATTTGTTTTGTCATTGGCTGAGAAAGGAATTTATACGGTCTTACTAGTATCTGGACCGTTGCTAATTCTCGCCCTTGCTGTTGGACTGCTTGTAAGTATATTTCAGGCAACAACACAAATACAAGAACAAACCCTAGCCTTTATTCCCAAAATAGTAGCTGTTTTAGTAGGACTTATTTTTTTTGGCCCCTGGATGCTGACAAAAATGATTGAGTTTACCACCGAGTTATTTCAAAATTTAAATCAGTTTGTAGGTTAAATTATGCTTGAGGTAATTAATATAAATAGTATTCCTGTATTTTTACTCATCTTTGTCCGGGTGATTGCTTTTTTTGTGACACTTCCTTTATTTTCGTATCGTACAATACCAATGCCATTTAAAATAGGATTTAGTTTCTTTTTAGCTTTTATTATGTTTTATACAGTTGATGCAACAACTATTTTAATTGATGAAATGTATGTTTTTTTAATTGTGAAAGAGGCACTTGTTGGTTTATTAATTGGATTAATCGCCTATATTATTTTATCAGCTGTACAGATTACCGGGGGGTTTATTGATTTTCAAATGGGTTTTGCCATTGCAAATGTAATGGATCCACAAACAGGTGCTCAAAGTCCTTTAACAGGTCAATATTTTTATATTATTGCATTGTTATTTCTATTATCGGTTAATGGCCATCATTTGCTAATCGATGGAATTTTTAACAGTTATCATTTTATACCAATAGATGCATTTATACCTTTTGCGGATCGAACAATTGCGGATTTTGTTATCGATGCATTTAATAATATGTTTCTCATTGCGTTTCAAATGGCTATTCCTATTGTAGGCTGTCTGTTCCTGGTGGATGTAGCTCTAGGGATAATAGCTAGAGTTGTTCCACAGTTAAATGTATTTGTTGTTGGTCTGCCTTTGAAAATTCTAGTCAGTTTTATTGTAATTTTATTTTTCCTAAGTTTGTATATTGTTCTGGTTAAAAGTTTATTCGAAACAATGTTTGATGCGATGCGAGGACTAATGCAACTATTCGGAGGTGCTTAACTTGCAATTAAAGGCGGATCTACAATTTTTTGCAGGTGAAAAAACAGAAAAAGCAACTCCAAAGAAAAGACAGGATGAGCGAAAAAAAGGCAAGGTTGCTAAGAGTCAGGATGTCAATACTGCTTTCCTTCTGCTATTTGTGTTTATTATATTGATTGTTTTTGGTAATGCAATGAAAGGGAGTATGACAACATTATATGAACAAACTTTTACAGAATTTATTCACTGGGAAGTGACGGAAAACAGTGTGCATCAAATTTTTTCCGGAGCGACAATCGAAGTTGCAAAAATGCTTGCACCAATTATGATTATTGCCATTATTGCGGGATTCGCTTCTAATCTAATGCAAATTGGATTCTTGTTCACGACAGAACCTTTAAAATTTGATCTAAAAAAGATCGATCCAATTCAAGGTGCAAAACGAATATTTTCAATCAGAGCGATCGTTGAATTACTAAAATCATTTTTAAAAATAGTCTTTATCGGTATCATTACATTTATGGTTATTTGGCTTTACAAAGATGAAATGATGATGCTTTCTTTTAAAAATGCTGAAAATTCCTTAGCTTTTTTTGGAAGAGTGACGGTGATCATGGGAATTTCTGCAACCATTGCACTACTTTTTTTATCTGTTTTTGATTATGCTTATCAACGCTATGATTTTGAAAAAAATATGAAAATGTCAAAGCAGGATGTTAAAGATGAATATAAAAATATCGAAGGAGACCCCTTAATAAAATCTAAGATTAAAGAAAGACAAAGGCAAATGGCAACAAGGCGTATGATGAGTGAGGTGCCAACAGCAGATGTTGTAATTACAAACCCTACACATTATGCAGTTGCCATTAAATATGATGAAGAAAAAGCTGCAGCTCCTTATGTAGTTGCAAAAGGGGCAGATCAAATAGCTTTAAAAATAAAGGAAATTGCCAAGGCAAATAATGTTATAACAGTTGAAAACAGACAACTTGCGAGAGCCCTACATAGTGCAATTGAAATTGGGGATATAATACCGGAGGATTTCTATCAAGCTGTTGCTGAAATCTTGGCATATGTATACAGTTTAGAAAAAAAAGCATAAAGATTGTATTTACTAGGAGGATAAATACCTAAGAAGTTTTAGTTAGAGTAGTTTTGAGTGTTTTTTTAAAGTACATATCGTCCTTAGTTGAAGATTCCCTATTTCGATATGTTATTTTTACTGGTTCTTTTTGGATATCCACTTGAAGCAATGAGGAGTGACATCAATGAAAGCGCGTGACCTATCCGTACTTCTAGCCGTTATTTTAATTATTATTATGTTAGTTATCCCATTACCAGGATGGCTATTAAGTGTACTTATTTTAATTAATATAACACTTGCATTAATCGTTATATTAGTATCAATGAACACACAGGAAGCACTGCAATTTTCCGTTTTTCCTACCCTTATATTGCTGTTAACTTTATTTCGTCTTGCGTTAAATGTTTCCACAACTCGCTCGATATTATCTGAAGCAGAAGCTGGTGGTGTAGTAGATACATTTGGGTCATTTGTAATTGGTGGAAATCCATTGGTTGGCTTTGTCGTATTTATTATCTTAGTTATTATTAATTTTCTTGTAATTACGAAAGGTTCAGAGCGCGTTTCAGAGGTGGCAGCAAGGTTTTCTCTTGACGCAATGCCAGGAAAGCAAATGAGTATTGATGCTGATTTAAATGCTGGTTTAATTTCAGAAACTCAAGCAAGAGAAAGACGTGAAAAAGTAGAAAGAGAAGCAGATTTCCATGGTTCAATGGATGGCGCGAGTAAGTTTGTGAAAGGTGATGCAATTGCTGGGATTATCATTGTATTAATAAATATTATGTTTGGCCTTATCATTGGTATGGTTCAAATGGATATGTCTTTTCAAGAAGCTATTAATGTCTTTATGCGACTCACTGTTGGAGACGGATTAGTTAGTCAAATCCCTGCATTATTAATCTCAACAGCAACAGGGATCGTTGTGACAAGAGCGACTAGTGAAGGAAACTTGGGGAATGAAGTAACAGGCCAGCTTTTACAATATCCAAAACTACTTTTTATAGCTGCTGGTACTATTTTTCTGCTTGGATTAACACCAATTAACTTTTTCTTAACAACAATAATAGCAGGGTTTCTGGCACTCAGCGGTTATTTACTGCAAAAGCAGTCGAGTGAGCCTGATATTCCAGATATTGAAAAAGAGGATCAAACAGAGAGCTCGCAGATGAAGTCACCGGAAAATGTAGTAAATCTATTAAATATGGATCCTATTGAATTTGAATTCGGCTATGGATTAATACCTTTGGCAGATACAAATCAAGGTGGAGATCTATTGGATCGTATTATTATGATACGACGTCAATTAGCGATTGAATTAGGGGTTGTTATTCCTGTCGTTCGTATTCGTGACAACATTCAATTGAATCCAAATGAATATCGCTTAAAGATAAAGGGGAATGAAGTGGCTTTTGGAGAATTATTACTCGACCATTATTTAGCAATGGCACCAGACCTTGATGATGATCAAATTGAAGGGATCGATACAAAGGAACCAGCATTTGGTCTGCCGGCAAAATGGATTAATGAAGAAAGTAAAGACGAGGCTGAACTATCAGGTTATACAGTAGTTGACCCTCCTTCTGTTGTTTCTACACACATAACGGAAGTGATAAAGCAATATGCCCATACCTTGCTGGGTAGAGAGGAAACAAAACAATTAATTGATCATTTAAAAGAAAATTACCCAATTCTCGTTGAAGAGGTTACACCAGAACCACTTGCCACTGGTGACATTCAAAAAGTACTTGCTAAACTGCTAAAAGAGAATATATCCATTCGCAATTTACCAATTATATTTGAAACACTGGCTGATTTTGCAAAAATGACAAATGACACGGAATTATTGGCAGAGTATGCAAGACAGGGATTGTCATCACAAATTACAAAACAATTTGTACAGGATGATATGGTTTTAAAAGTGATCACTGTATCTGGTAAAGTGGAAAAAATGCTTGCCGAAAATATTCAACAAACAGAGCATGGAAATTATTTATCACTGGATCCAGAATCACAGCAGACGATTATTAAAACAATTCATGAGGAAGTTGAGAAGCTATCGTTACAGGAAGAAACAGCTGTTTTATTATGTTCCCCAGCTATACGAATGTATTTAAAACAATTGCTGGAGCGGTTTTTACCACAGGTGGTTGTATTATCCTATAATGAATTAGAACCTACTGTAAATGTCCAAAGTGTTGGGGTGGTGAATATAGCATGAAGGTAAAAAAATATGTGGCGCTAACAATGCCAGAAGTAATGCACCAAATTAGAAAAGAGCTTGGTTCAGATGCAGTTATTTTAAATTCCAGAGAAGTTGTCCGAAGAAGGTTTTTTGGCTTATTTAAAAAGAAGCAAATAGAGGTCGTAGCAGCACTAGATCCGCAACCGGTGGACATCAAAGCAAATAAATCTAGGATGCCGGTAAAAGAACATTACTCTATTAAGAAAAGTGATGTTAAAAGTAATTTGAACACAGAAGTGCTGAGTGAAATCAAACACTTAAAGAAAATTATCGAGCTTCAATCCATTCAGGTGAAAAACAATTACTCAACAGATTATAAAATAGTCCATCAGTATTTGATAGATCAGGAGATTGAGAAACGTTTAGCAGATCAAATAATTAATAAAGTAATCGATAAACATACTGAAAGCGAAATCAAACCAAATCAGGATCAAATTATACTTGATGTTAAACTGGAATTGGAAAAGAGTCTAAGTGAATTATCATTTGAAGGGATAACGTATGAGAAAAAAATCATTCATTTTATTGGACCAACAGGTGTAGGGAAGACAACTACTCTTGCCAAAATCGCTGCTAACTGTATGTTAAAAGATCATAAAAAAGTTGCATTTATTACAACCGATACGTACCGGATAGCGGCAATAGAGCAATTGAAAACATATGCACGGATTTTAGATGTACCTTTAGAAGTTGCATATACGATTGAAGATTATAAAAATGCGATACATAAATTTGCATCATTTGATTTAGTACTCGTTGATACTGCTGGTCGTAATTTTCGTAATGAAAAGTATGTGAAAGAGTTAAAGGAAAATCTGGATATTCATTTGAATGTGGATACATACCTAGTGTTGGCACTAACTGCAAAGCCAAAGGATATTAGCGAGATTTACGATCAATTTTATCATGTACCTATTAAAGCTGTTATATTTACGAAAATTGATGAGACGAAGCAATTTGGAAGTATGTTTAATATTGCTGTTAATAAACAAACTGGAATTGCGTACCTAACAAATGGACAGGATGTGCCTGATGACATGATTAATGTTACCCCAGCTATCATTAGTGAATATATTATGGGAGTGAATGCTGATGCGTGATCAAGCTTCAGGTTTACGCAGACAGTTGCAGGTATCGAAAGAGCAAAGGCAAGCAAAAACCCTTTCATTTATAAGTGGAAAGGGAGGAGTTGGAAAGTCAAATGTTGCTCTGAATTTTTCGTTGGAATTAATCAAACATGATAAAAAAGTACTCTTATTCGATTTAGACATCGGAATGGGGAATATAGATATTCTGTTAGGTTTATTTGCTAAGAAAACAATTATCGATATGTTAAACGAACGTTTATCTATTCATGACATTATAGAAAATGGACCAAATAATCTGGCTTATATAGCAGGTGGTTCAGGTTCAAGTAACTTATTTACATTGGATGCTGTGAAAATAGACTATTTCTTTGATCAATACAATGAATTAGTACAAATGTATGATTATATCATTTTTGATATGGGAGCTGGTGCTACAAAGGATGGCTTATCTTTCGTTCTAGCTTCAGACGACTGTATTGTAATAACAACCCCAGAACCTACGTCTATCACCGATGCATATGGAATGATAAAACATGTTATTAACAATCAACCTGAAATGCCGATATATGTAGTAATGAACCGTTGTAATACGCAAAAAGAAGGCTTGAAATCCTTGGAAAGATTTAAGGATGTTATTCATAAGTTTTTACATATTAATATTCATACGATGGGAATACTTCCCGAGGATAAGACGGTAATCCGTGCGGTCAAACGGCAAATTCCTTTTCTATTATTAAATGAAAAATCACCTGTATCAAAAGCTGTCAAACAAATTAGTTTATTTTATCTGACTAGGTCAAAAGCAGTAAATACGATGGAACCGACTTCTTTTGTACAGAAACTAAAACAATATATTATGGCGAGGTAATATAGATGAGTTCTATTCGTGTAATCGTTATTGATGATTCCGCATTTATGAGAAAAGTAGTCAAGGACATACTAGACAGCGATCATCGGATACAAGTTATTGCAACTGCAAGAAATGGTGAAGACGGTCTCAATAAAATTAAAAAACTAGTACCAGATGTAGTTACTCTAGATGTTCATATGCCGGTGATGGATGGATTTACAACCCTAAAGGAGATTATGAAAAACCATCCATTACCTGTAGTTATGCTATCAAGTATTTCCGAAGCAGGAAAAACAAAAACAGTTCAAGCAATTTCAAATGGAGCTGTTGATTTTATTCCAAAACCATCTGGATCAATTTCTTTAGATATTAGTACCATTAAACAGGAGATAATAGCTAAAGTAATAACAGCTTCTGAGGTTACAATGAAACCATCAATGCAAGCAAAGGCAATCCAGACAACACAGACTACCACAACCCGAATACATGACAATACCATTGTTGTAATTGGAGCATCAACAGGTGGACCAAGAGCATTGCAAGCTGTACTTAAAGATTTGCCAAGTGATTTTACTGCACCAATTCTAATTGTTCAGCATATGCCGGCAGGATTCACTAAATCACTAGCCGCAAGACTTGATTCAATAGCTCCTATTCATGTAAAAGAAGCTGTACATGGCGAAAAATTAAAAAATAACACTGCATATATAGCACCCGGAGATTATCATATGCTAGCAAGTAATGCTGGCAATTCAATTGTGATTGAGCTAAACAAAGACTCTCCATTACATGGACATCGGCCAGCAGTAGATTTGTTAGTTGAATCGATAGGTGATTTGAAAAATAGAAATAAAATTGCTGTTATTTTAACTGGGATGGGCAGTGACGGATCAGCAAGTATCAAGCAGTTGAAACAGACTGATCCAACTGCTGTCGTTATTGCTGAGGCTGAAGAAACTTCGATTGTGTACGGGATGCCTAAAGCGGCTATTAAGACAAATTGTGTAAATTACGTGGTACCATTAAATCGAGTTAGTGAAACTATAGTAAATCTGGTGCATCGTACGAGGGGGAAATAGTATGGATACAGCTGATTATTTAGATGTTTTTGTTGATGAAAGCAAAGAGCACATTGAGGTTTTATATAAACAGTTACTGGCACTTGAAAAGAAACCTACTGAAAAAGCAATTATAGACGAAATTTTTCGTGCGGCTCATACGCTTAAAGGTATGTCGGCAACGATGGGTTATAATGATTTAGCCAGTCTTACGCATACATTAGAAAATGTTTTCGATGCGATTAAATACGACAAAATTTCAGTGGATATCGACATGATGGATATTATGTTTGAGACAGTCGATCATTTAACTGAAATTGTTGAAGATATAGCTAATGGGGGAAATGGTGTACGAGATGTTGAGCAAGTTATTTTAAAACTGGATAGACTGGAGAAGGGAAAACCAACACAAGTTTTACCAAATAGTACAATCAGTGAAGATGTTAAAACAAATACATTGCAAACAATTGATACACTAAACGAATTTGAATTATCGATTCTAAACGAATCAGCAGAAAGAGGTTTTTTTAGTTATGAAATTACGATTACACTACGAGAGGGTTGTTTATTAAAAGGCGCTCGTGTGTTTATGATATTTGAGGTCTTGGAAAAGTTGGGTGAAGTAATTAAAACACAACCAACAGTAAATGATCTAGAGGAAGAAAACTTTGATTTATCTTTTACTATTATACTTGTCTCAACACATGACAAAAAAGAAATAGCTGAAAAAATTTATAAAGTATCTGAAATAGAAAACGTGCAAGTGAATCAATTTTCCACCGCAACCTATAAAGAAAAAGAAGAAAAACAGAGTACAGAGAACCTGAAAAAAGAGCAGGAAAGGGATGATAAGCAACATAAAAACTTGCCTGCTTCCAGTAAAACTTCAACAAATAAAACGATTAGAGTCAATATTGACAGACTCGATGTTCTAATGAATTTATTTGAAGAGTTTGTAATCGACAAAGGTCGCTTGGAACAAATATCATTAGAATTGGATCATCATGACCTGCAGGATACCATTGAGCATATTTCCCGAGTATCTGCTGATTTACAAAATACAATTTTAACGATGAGAATGGTTCCAATTGATCAGGTATTCAATCGATTCCCACGAATGATACGACAACTGGCAAGAGACCTTAAGAAAAATATGGAAATAGAAATTATTGGTGCGGATACCGAATTGGATCGTACTGTAATCGATGAAATTGGGGATCCGTTGGTTCACTTAATACGGAATGCGATTGATCATGGCATTGAAAAACCCGAGGAACGCAGGAGGAAGGGCAAGCCTGAACAAGGGATTATCAAACTCAAAGCATACCATAGCGGAAATCATGTGTTTATCGAAATTGCAGATGATGGTGCTGGTATAAATAAAGAAAAAGTATTAAAGAAAGCAATAGATAATGGGATTGTAAGTGAGAACCAAGTTGGAATTTTAACAGATCAGCAAGTATTTGAATTAATCATGGAAAGCGGATTTTCAACAGCAGAAAAAATATCGGATATTTCCGGTCGTGGTGTTGGTTTGGATGTCGTTAAGAATACGATTGAATCATTAGGTGGCAGCATAACCATTGATGCTCAACAAGATATGGGATCTACCTTTTCAATTCAGCTCCCTCTTACATTAACCATTATTTCAGTATTGCTAGTTGAATTAAAGAATGAAAAGTATGCAATTCCGTTATCATCTATTTTAGAAACAGCTATTATTCATAAGGATCAAATATGGCATGCCCACACTAAAAAAGTAATTGATTTTCGCGGTAAAATAGTACCATTAGCTTTTCTAAGTGATATATTCGCTGTAAGGGAAAATGAAGATGAAGATAATGATTATATTTCGATTGTTATTGTAAAAAAAGGGGATAAAATGACTGGATTGATAGTAGATTCCTTTATAGGTCAGCAGGAAGTTGTTTTAAAATCTCTTGGTGCCTATTTATCAAACACATTTGCAATATCAGGTGCTACAATCCTTGGTGATGGTGAAGTAGCCTTGATCATTGATAGTAATGCCTTAATAAAATAAGACTCATTTTGCAGGTATTGATGATTCTTTATCTCGCAATCGATATAAAAGACGACGTATACGCTAGGTTGTTTTCCGCTGCGGACCGCTGCTTTTTAGCGGGCATGGCCTAAGCCTCCTCGAGAAAACAACTCTGCTTAGGTCTTTGGACACGTGCTGGGACTGCGATAACTCGCCCCACCGAAATCCTTTATTCTGAGCAGGAGTCAACGGTCCTCTGCTCCAAGCAACCGCTACAAATGTGCTAGTATTTGTTTAAATTAATCAAGAAGTTTTTTAAAAGTTGTAAAACACATTTCTAGCGGAGTGGGTTTCCGGAGCGGGCGTTGAGACCTACTACTATTGATTTTACGTCGTCTTTTATATCAATAGTTACAAACGATATGAAAAGAGCCTAAAATAATAATTTTTCTGGGAGGAATTATAGTGGAAAATGACAATCGGGTTGATCGCAAAGTAATTGTATTTCAATTGAAAGAGGAGGAATATGCAGTATCTGTTCAACAGATCGGTTCAATTGAGCGTATGCAGCCAATAACAAGGGTTCCTCAAACTGCTGATTTTGTAAAAGGTGTAATTAATCTAAGGGGGGTTGTTACGCCAATCATAGATTTAAGAGTTCGCTTTGGTTTAGAGGAAACTGAGAATAGTGAATCTACTCGTATTATTATTGTATATTTGGAGGAGATGGAAGTCGGTTTGATTGTTGATTCTGCAAATGATGTCATTGATATCCCCGAACCCATAATAGAGCCTGCACCAGAAGTAATTGGAACGGTTGATGTAGACTATATTGAAGGTGTAGCCAAGCTTGAGGATCGTCTGCTTATATTACTTAACTTACAAAAGGTTTTAACACATGAAGAAATGAATGAGTTAAAAACAGTGGAAGGCTAATCAAATGGAATTTACGAATCTAACTAGTGTTCAAAAAGATGCGCTTAAAGAGATTGGTAATATTGGTGCAGGCAATGCAGCAACTTCTATGTCGAAATTAATTAATAAAAAAGTAGATATGCAGGTTCCTTCTGTAAATATAGTTAGTTACGATGAAATGATGGAACTGATTGGTGGAGCCGAAGAAACAATTGCGGCAGTTTTTTTCAGAATCAATGGAGAGGCACCAGGAACCGTTTATTTTATCCTTTCAATAGAAGAGGCCGAATTTTTAATAAGTCAGATGACAAATAAATCGGAATTTGATTTATTGACAGGAGAACCTATAAATGAACTGACAACATCAGTATTACAGGAAGCTGGAAATATTTTAACTGGTTCCTATTTATCAGCATTATCTGATTTCACAAATATAAACATGCAACCATCCATACCATACTTGAGTATAGATATGGCAGGTGCAATATTAACTGCAGGAATACTGGAGCTTTCACAAGTAACTGATTATGCCATTATAATAGATACAAAGATTAATCATAGTGATTCCAATAATGGAATACACGGTAATTTTCTGTTTCTGCCAGATCCTGATTCCTTTTCAAAAATTTTTAGTGCATTGGGAATCAACGGTCATGAGTGAATTACAAACAGTTGTTAAGGTAGGCATTGCTGACTTAAATGTTGTTCGGGAACCTGATTTAATCCGAACTACGGGACTAGGTTCATGTGTTGGCACCGTTTTATATGATTCATCAAAAAGAATCGCTGGCCTCGCTCATGTATTACTACCTGATTCAAGTTTAACGAAGCAATCCAGTATCAATAAATGTAAATTTGCAGATACTGCTATCCCGCTTTTAATCGAAAGACTGATGGAAACAGGTGCTGGAAAAAGTCAGCTTAAAGCAAAAATAGCAGGTGGTGCACAAATGTTTCAGTTTACTTCTAATTCGGATATTATGCGAATTGGTCCTAGAAATGTTGAAGCTGTACAGAATATATTGCATTGGTTTAAGATTCCGATTGTTTCAGCTGATATAGGTGGAAATGTTGGTAGAACGATTGAGTTTGATCCGGTCACAAGCAAACTGAAAATACGCAAAGTTAGCAAAGAAGAAATAGTTATTTAATAAATATAAAACTGTGGTAGGGAGGAGTGGATATATGGAAACCAATAATTCTCCTCAGGAACAAAAGCTATGGAATGATTGGTTGAGCAATAACTGCAATGATACTGCTAATAAACTAATCCAAAATTATATGTATTTAGTTAGTTTTCATGTAGAGCGAATCTCAAGCCATTTACCAAACAATGCAAATAAAGACGATGTTAGAAGCTTTGGATTAATAGGCTTATACGATGCATTAAAAAAGTTTGAACCAAGTCGCGATTTGAAATTCGATACTTATGCTTCATTCCGTATACGTGGATCAATTATGGATGGATTGAGAAAGGAGGATTGGCTCCCAAGGTCTTTAAGGGAGAAAGCAAAAAAAATAGAGCGAATGTCAAGTGAGCTAGAACAGCGTTTGCAACGAATTCCGACAGCTGAGGAAATTGCTGTACAAGTAGATATGACATCACAGGAAGTGGAAAATTTGATAAATGATTCGCTTTTTGCAAATGTTTTATCGATTGAAGAAAAACCAAAGGACGAGACACATAAAGAAGGTGTCGGATATACAATTCCTGATGAAACAGCAGTAATGCCAGAGGATTATATACTAAATAATGAAGTAAATACGGAGCTTATCCAAGGCATAAAATTATTAAATGAAAATGAACAAATGGTAATTAGTTTATTTTATCATGATGAATTAACATTAACGGAAATTGGACAGGTTTTAGGTCTAACAACTTCCAGAATTTCGCAAATACACAAAAAATCTATATTTAAACTAAGAAATACACTAACAAAAATTCAAGCATTCTCTTAAAAAAAGAGAGGGGAATGGGCATGGATGATTTAAATGAATACTTTTACATTAAACTGTCCAGTGATAAAATGTTTGCCAAACTCTATTGTACTGAATCCTATAAATCTGATATAGAGTTGGATGAAGCTTCCTTGAAACTATTTTTACTGGAAAATAAAGTAGTTTACGGCATTGATCAGAACATGGTTAAACAAGTAGTAACTGCTCCAGGAGCTGAAGCTTTCCCAATAACGGTTGCTCAAGGAATTTTACCTGAACAAGGGAAAAACGGAAAAATTATTTATGAAATAAAATATACGAGTGAAATAGACCGGACGCCAGATTGGAATTTTCGGGATGTGATGCATATCCCATCTGTTCAAAAAGGACAAAAGATAGCTACACACATAATGCCGACAGAAGGGAAACACGGAATAAATGTGAATGGGATTAAAGTGCAGGGAGCTAATGGTAAGCCTGTATCTGAAAAGGCAGGGAAAAATGTTGTATACAGGGAGGAAGATAAATCTTTTTATGCTATATCAGAAGGACAATTTAGTGTTAGCAGTAGATCAATACAAGTTCAACCAGTATTTGAAGTAAAAGATACACTTTCAATGAAAAACGGCAATCTTGATTTTGTTGGATCGATTGTTATCCACGGTGATGTTCCAGCAGGATATAAAGTGAAAGCAGATGGTGACGTTAAAATCCATGGAATGGTCGAAGCTGCTACTGTCATTGCGGGTGGTTCCATTTATATATCTGAAGGAGTTGCAGGACAGAAAAAAGGGTATATTAAAGCAACTGAAAATATACATATTGGCTATATAAATCAAGGGAATGTTGTTGCCGGGAATGATTTGTATGTGGAGAACTCTATTTTACATAGTGAATGTACGGCTAAAAACCATGTGTTTTGTCAAAGAGGAAACATAATTGGCGGATCGCTGTCAGCAGGTAAATCTGTTGAAGCAAAAGATATTGGAAATCGAATGAGCACAAAAACGGAAATACTATTTGGGGTAGACAATGCGATTGAAAAAAAAGCAAAAAGTTACCTTACTAAAAAAGAGGAATTACAGGCAACATTGGAGAAATTAGCGATACTGGGTGAAAAACTACATAACCAGGGTAGTTTTAATAACCCTAAACTTCGTATAACAATGCTTAAACAAAAAAACTCCTATAATAAAACGCAGCAGCAAATAGAGGAAATTGATTCTTTACTGGAACAGTTGAATTCCTCTATTGGCAGTGAAAAAGAAGCTAAGCTAGTAGTAAATAATAATATATACCAAAATGTTATCGTTACGTTTGGAAAATACAAGCGATTAATCCATACCAATCATCATTATGTTCAAATAAAGCTAAGCCAAAATGAAATTGTAATTCATTCTAATGAATTACATTAGATGCGTGCTCTTCACGTAATAAATTATTTAGGAAGTGATTCTAGTTGAGCTGGAAATCGATAGAATTGCAGGTGGCACTTCCAAGGACACAGGACGCTGGAAAACTTCAAGATCAAATGTTGAAGCAAAATCAACATTTTCAAGCGTCACTTGCTCAAAGTCAATTAAAGCAAGAAGAATTAAAACGAAAAACAATTAATGAATCTGAAGAGATAAATGATTTGAAGAATAAGAAAGAGAATGACAATGACTCTAATGATAATGACCACAAGCAGAAGCAATTGCAGCAACCGGAGGAAAGGATTAACCATCCATATTTAGGTAATAGGTTAGATTTAAATGGATAGAAGGGGTCTTAAATGGTTTCATTTTTACTGATTATTAGTTTTATATTGCATTTGATTACAATATTCGTGATTTACCAATTGCTGAAACAAGTTCAAGAACAAAAAGAATCCAGTAATATAACTGAATTATTTGAGGTATATTTACAGGAAGTAAAAAATGAAAATAAACTGCTGCAGAAAGAACTGTTGAAAAGTAATTCTAATCAAAATGCAGTAATAGGAAAGCAAGACGAAATGGTTAATTCAGAAATTAGCCAAGCACATGATGAAAAAACCAATAACTATATCCCCCCAGAAATTAATATGGATGATAAAGTAGAAGCATCCTTACAAGGAAGAATTTTGCAATTACACATGGAAGGCTTTTCTGAAACAGAAATTGCTCAACAATTAAACTGTGGAAAAACGGAAGCAGCTCTGATTATAAAGTTATATGAAAAAAAATAAAAAAACTTGATTACATGGACTCTATATGATATAGTAACTTTTGGTGTAAATGCTATGTTCAGTGCAAAAGTATGAACAAGTTATAAAAACACACGCTTAGTAATTTGTATATGGGTTGCTATTTTTAGAGAAACTGGATATCCACCAGGTCCATAGGCGATGTATTAATATAGGTGAAAATACTTTTCGTCAGAGATCTGAATTTTCTTCTTGGTATTACTTATGCTCAAAAGAAATATGGATATACTTTCTTGTAAATTAATAGTCTTTATACAAAAATGATCTAAAGCGGAGGAAAAAACCATTTAGGAGGAAATATTTATGTCAGCAATTTCTATGAAGCAATTGTTAGAGGCTGGTGTGCATTTTGGACATCAGACACGTCGTTGGAATCCGAAGATGAAAAAATACATCTTTACGGAGCGGAACGGAATTTATATCATTGACCTGCAAAAAACAGTTAAAAAGGTTGATGAAGCGTACAAATATGTAAAAGAGATCGCATCAAATGGTGGTACGGTTCTTTTCGTAGGTACAAAAAAACAAGCGCAGGATTCTGTGCGTGATGAAGCAACTCGTTCAGGTATGTATTATGTTAACCAACGTTGGTTAGGTGGTACACTTACAAACTTCCAAACGATTCGTAAACGTATTAATCGATTGAAAGACATTGAGCGTATGGAAGAAGATGGAACATTTGAAGTATTACCGAAAAAAGAAGTTGTCGATTTATTAAAAGAAAAAGATCGTTTAGTTAAGTTCTTAGGCGGAATTAAAGAAATGACAAAGCTTCCAGATGCATTATTTGTTATTGATCCCCGTAAAGAACGTATTGCGATTGCTGAAGCACATAAATTAAACATTCCTATTATTGGAATTGTTGATACAAACTGTGATCCGGATGAAATTGATTATGTTATACCAGCAAATGATGATGCTATTCGTGCAGTGAAACTGTTAACTTCAAAAATGGCTGATGCTATTTTAGAAGTTAAACAGGGTGAAGAAACAGAAGAAGTTCAAGCAGAAGAAACTGTTCCAGCTAATTCTGAATCAAATCAAGAGTAACCGATTAAAAAAAGGTGAGGGTGATAAGAGGATAAAAGCCTTTTATCACCTTTTTTAAGAAAACATTCAAGCAACATTTACAAAAGCGTGTTCAAAAAGGAAGATAAAAAAGGTCTAGGTCAGCTAAAATCGCAAGTGTCCTCGGTTGCAACGTCGAAACTAGCACGTCAGGTTTGAAGCGGTATAGTTTTAAGCACAAGGCAAGCTTCCCTGAACTTACTTCTTCATGAGGGAAAGTGTTTATCTTTTTCAAGGACGTGTCGTTTAGTCAAAGATCCCTATTTCGAATTGTTATTTTTACCGGACTTTTTGATCATCCAATAAAAGGAGGATTAACTAACTATGGCTATTACTGCTAAGATGGTTAAAGAATTACGTGAAAAAACTGGTGCAGGTATGATGGATTGTAAGAAAGCACTGCAGGAAATGGATGGTAATATTGATAAAGCAATTGATTACCTACGTGAAAAAGGTATATCAAAAGCTGCGAAAAAAGCCGATCGTATCGCAGCAGAAGGTTCCACATATATAGAAGTAGATAATAATACAGCAGTTCTACTAGAAGTGAATTGTGAAACGGATTTTGTTACTAAAAATGATCAATTTAAACAATTACTAGCCGAACTTGGAAAACATATTGTTAAACAACAACCGGCAACTGTTGAAGAAGCATTGAAACAGAAGCTTCATGGAAATGGTGAAATAGTTGAAACTTATATTAATTCAGTTATTTCAACAATTGGTGAAAAAATTTCACTACGTCGTTTTGCAGTATTAAATAAATCTGCAAACGATGCATTTGGTGCATATCTTCATATGGGTGGCCGAATTGGTGTATTATCACTGATCGAGGGTTCTTCAGATGAAGTGCTTGCTAAAGATGTAGCGATGCACGTAGCTGCAGCTAATCCGCGTTATGTTTCCCGTGACGCAGTTTCGGAAGATGAGGTAAATCATGAACGCGAAGTATTAAAATCACAAGCCCTCAATGAAGGAAAACCAGAAAAAATAGTTAAAAAAATGGTAGAAGGACGGCTTGGTAAATTCTTTGAAGAAATTTGTCTGCTTGATCAAAGCTTTGTTAAAGATCCAGATCAAAAAGTTAAAAAATATGTTGCTGATAAAGGTGCTTCAGTACAAACGTTCGTGCGCTATGAAGTAGGCGAAGGAATGGAAAAACGTGAAGAAAACTTTGCTGATGAAGTTATGAATCAAATGAATCAATAACTTGAATGTTTAAAAAGGGGACACTTGTTGTTCCCTATTTCTTAAGTAATTTTATAAAACGATACCATATACAAACAAATGAATTTCTATGGAGGTTATTATGACAACAGCTCGTTACCGTAGAATTGTGCTAAAAATTAGTGGAGAAGCTTTAAGTGGCGAACAAGGATTCGGCATTGAACCGAAAATTATTCATTCTGTTGCAACCCAGGTAAAAGAGGTGGCTGAATTAGGAGTCGAAATTGCTATTGTGGTTGGCGGAGGAAATATTTGGCGTGGAAAAGTAGGTAGTGAAATGGGAATGGATCGTGCTACGGCTGATTATATGGGCATGTTAGCAACGATTATGAATTCACTTGCGCTTCAGGATGGTCTGGAAACGATTGGTGTGGAAACAAGGGTTCAGACTTCTATTGAAATGCGCCAGGTTGCTGAGCCTTACATAAGGAGGAAAGCAATACGTCATTTAGAAAAAAAGCGTGTTGTCATTTTTGCAGCAGGTACAGGAAATCCATATTTTTCTACAGATACTACTGCTGCTTTACGTGCAGCCGAAATTGAAGCAGATGTCATTTTAATGGCAAAAAATAATGTAGATGGTGTTTATACGGATGATCCAAAAATTAATAAAGATGCCCTCAAATATGATAACCTTTCTTATATGGAGATGTTAAATAAGGGGCTTGGTGTAATGGACTCAACAGCCTCCTCACTATGTATGGATAATGATATTTCATTAATTGTTTTTTCTATTACGGAAGAAGGAAATATTAAAAAAGTTGTCCAAGGTGAGACAATTGGAACAACAATAAGGGGGAAATAGGCATGTCGGAAAAAATTATGAAGCAAATGCGAGAGAAAATGACACAGGCTGTGCAGGCATTTTCTAGAAACTTAGCAACGGTTAGAGCTGGAAGAGCTAATCCAAGTTTATTAGACAGTGTTTATGTTGATTATTATGGTGCATCGACACCACTAAATCAGCTGGCAACTGTGTCAGCTCCAGAAGCACGATTACTTGTAATTACGCCGTATGATAAATCAGCAATTTCTGATATGGAAAAAGCAATTCAAAAAGCAGACCTTGGATTATCACCATCAAATGATGGAAATGTAATCCGTATCAGTATCCCTACTTTAACAGAGGAGAGACGTAAAGAATTAGTTAAAGTTGTTGGTAAATATGCAGAGGAATCCCGTGTACAAGTAAGAAACGTACGTCGTGATGCAAATGATCAATTGAAAAAAGTAGAGAAAAATGGGGAATTAACAGAAGATGAATTGCGTTTTGCTCAAGACGATGTTCAAAAAGAAACAAATGATCAAATTGGTGATATTGATCAGTTAGCAAAAAATAAAGAAAAAGAAATCATGGAAGTATAGTCCAATTCAATGTAGAATAAGATGTAATAGCCCTCTTGTTTAAGGGGGCTTTTGTATTCTTATTTAATAAATATTATAATTAGAATGATTTTAATGATATAATGATGATTCATCCAGATAGGATATGATTGTAATATAATTCTTTTTCCTTCATATTGATTATAGTTGTAAGGATTTTAAATGGATAATCAACAGCATTCGGAGGACCGAACATGTCAATGAAACTTCCTTTTTTTAAAAATAAACAAATTGAACCAAATGACGAAAATATAGTGGAAAATATTCCAAACCATGTTGCAATAATTATGGATGGCAATGGTCGATGGGCGAAAAAACGTGGATTGCCACGGATAGCGGGGCATAAAGAAGGTGTGAATGCCGTTAATAAAGTGGTAAGAGTCGCAAGTAAATGTAATGTACAGATTCTTACACTATACGCATTTTCAACTGAAAATTGGAAAAGACCAAAATCCGAAATTGATTTTTTGTTGAAACTCCCGAAAGAATTTTTACATATTTATTTGCCTGAATTAATGCAAAATAACGTAAGAATTAATACGATTGGAGATTTCGATGCGTTACCTGATCACACAAAAGAAGCAGTCCAATATGCGAAAGACAAAACAAAGAATAATAATGGATTATTATTAAATTTTGCATTAAACTATGGTAGTAGATTAGAAATCATGCGTGCAATTAAACAAATTATGACAGATATCGATTGTTCAAAAATTTCGCTGGAATCTTTGGATGAAAAAGTGTTTTCGGAATACTTATATACACAGGGGTTAAGCGATCCGGATTTATTAATACGTACCAGTGGCGAACAGCGATTGAGTAATTTTTTATTATGGCAATTAGCCTACACTGAATTTTGGTTTACGGATGTGTTTTGGCCGGATTTTGATGAAGAAGTTTTTAAGCAAGCCCTTATGGAGTATCAGCAGCGCAAAAGAAGATATGGGGGCATTTAAGGTGATGAATGTTACATGAAACAACGAGTGATCACAGCAATTTTAGCGATAATCATATTTCTGCCCTTTGTTCTATATGGGAATTTACCATTTACATTGTTTGTTTATATTATTGCAACAATTGGCTTAATTGAACTAATGAGAATGCATAAGATAGCAATGTATTCTGTGCCATCTATCTTGTCTATTGCTCTATTATGGATAATACTATCATCCAATATGGATGGTTCTGATATTGTTCCATATATTTGGTTTACACAGGCGGAATTAATCATGTTGGTTGTAATTCTACTCCTGTCCTATACAGTGTTGGTGAAAAACAAATTTACATTTGATGATGCTGGATTTATACTGATGTCAGTAATATATATTGGTATGGGTTTTTATTATTTAATTGAGACTCGTCACGCGGGGCTCAGTTATATTATTTATGCTTTATTCATTATTTGGGCGACAGATACAGGTGCGTATTTTTTTGGACGTGCATTTGGCAAAAGAAAACTTTGGCCGAAGATAAGTCCGAAGAAAACTGTCGAAGGGGCACTTGGAGGAATTTTCACCGCATGTATTGTTGCAGTAATCTTCCAACTTGTTAACCCATTACCTTCAGCCATGCTGATAGTGATAGGAGCAACCATTTTAGCATCAGTTTCCGGACAAGTTGGTGATCTGGTTGAGTCTGCATTAAAACGTCACTACGGCGTGAAGGATTCAGGAAATATATTGCCAGGGCATGGAGGAATATTAGATCGTTTTGATAGTCTGCTTTTTGTTTTACCGTTATTGCATTTTGTAGGGTTTATACAATAAAAAAGCTATGTCGTACAAATAATTTAGGCTTTCAATTAATATACTGATAAAATAAATCCTACTCGAAAATTGTATCTATCAGAGCTCAAGGCGTATTCCCATACCGAATAAAGGAAGGTGCTTCTTTTGACTACAGTTATTGCGTTTATATTGATGTTTGGTTTACTTGTGTTTATCCATGAGTGGGGCCATTTGATTTTTGCCAAACGTGCTGGAATGCTCGCACGTGAATTTGCAATTGGCTTCGGACCAAAAATATTCTCATTTACGAGAAATGAAACATTATATACGATTCGATTGATCCCTGCTGGTGGATATGTAAGGGTTGCTGGAGAGGACCCTGAAATTGTAGAATTAAAACCAGGTCATCATATCGGACTCGAATTCAACGATGCGGGAGAAGTTAATAAAATAATTGTTAATAATAAATCTAAACATCCAAATGCACGGGTGATTGAGGTTGAATATGCTGATTTGGATCACAACTTGCGCATTGAAGGTTATGAGATTGATGAACATGATGAAAAACTCATCTTTGATGTAAACCGAAAAGCATCGTTTGTGATGGATGAAAAAGAAACACAGATCGCTCCATATGATCGGCAATTTGCTTCAAAAAGTGTTGGTCAAAGAGCCATGCAATTATTTGCTGGTCCAATGATGAACTTCATTTTGGCAATTGTAATCTTTGTTCTTATTGGACTGGTTAATGGAATTCCCACAGAAGAAGCTAAAATGGGTGATATACAATCAGGAAGTCCTGCAGAAGAAGCTGGACTACAGGAAAATGATGAGATTATAGAAATTGAAGGCAGTACTATTTCTACTTGGGATGAGTTTACTTCGATTGTTAGAGATAATCCAGGGCAGGAATTAGATATGGTTGTACAGCGAGGCGATTCTCGGGAAACATTAACTGTTATTCCGAAAGAGGTATCATTGGAAGGCCAGGAAGAAACAATTGGTCAAATTGGTGTATACACAGCAATTGAAAAATCATTTTTTGGTACATTTAAATATGGTTTTACACAAACATATGATTATACTAAATTAATTTTGACAAATCTGATGATGTTGGTTACAGGTCAATATTCGATTGAGATGCTATCAGGTCCTGTGGGGATTTATGACGCTACAGATCAAGTTGTTCAAACAGGCTTTATGAACTTCATGATGTGGACTGCAATCCTGAGTGTTAATTTAGGGATTGTTAATTTAGTACCACTCCCAGCACTTGATGGAGGTCGATTAATGTTTGTCGGAATCGAAGCGGTGAGAGGCAAGCCGATTGCCCCTGAAAAAGAAGGAATCTTCCACTTTGTTGGATTTGCATTATTAATGCTTCTAATGATTGTAGTAACATGGAATGATATACAGCGTTTGTTTCTATAAAAAAGCGTCCATTTGAAAGAAAGCATACTCAATGATTAGCATGATATAAAAACCCTTGTCTTTTTACCTACGACAAGGGTTTCCATTATTATAGTTAAATTGCGAGCTTTAGGCAGGAGGGGTACCTATGGATATATCAAAAATAGAAAAGATGAATTTATTATTAAAACAGCTTCAAATGCCGGAAGAATATATTGAAAATCATTTTAAGGATAGCTATCTGGAAAAGCTTGAAGTGTATAAGAAAACCAAGACTTGGCATTTTTATGTTAATGTAAAAAGAATTCTTCCGATCAACATTTATCAGCTTTTTATCTCCAAACTTAATGACTCATTTCAGAATGTTGCAAAAATAGAATTAACCATTGAGGCTGATGATAAGGTATGTGATGAGGAAACAATTTGCGGGTATTGGAAAAGTTTCATACAGTCATTACACAATCTGTCTCCTGCATATAAAGATTTAGTTCATAATCAAACACCCCGAGTTAATAATAATATTATTATGTTAACTGCGAGAAACAGTGCAGAAGCTAGCGCATTAAAAAAACGTTTAGAAGATAACTTCAGGCAGTATTGTAAAAAGGTAGGTACATTATCGTATACCCTTGATATAGAAGTGAAATCTGAACCAGTAGATATGCAAAAATTCAAAGAACAAAAAGCATTGGAAGACAAGCAAATCGTCTTAAAAACTGTTAAAGAAAAAGAGATCCGGGATAAAGAGAAAATACATGATAACAACAAACCAGTAATGCTTGGCTATAAAATACAGGATGAAGCACTTCAAATGGAAGAAATCCAGGAAGAAGAGCGCCGTGTGACTGTTCAGGGATATATTTTTTCATCAGAAATTCGCGAACTGCGCTCAGGCAGAAGTCTCTTAATCGCAAAAGCAACAGATTATACAGATTCCTTGCAAATTAAAATGTTTTCCAAAGGTGACGAGGATGCAGAGAAATTTAAATCTGTAGAAAAAGGAATGTGGATTAAAGCAAGAGGTAGTATACAAACAGACATGTATACAAATGAATTAGCGATGATGGCTAATGACATCCAAGAGATAAAAGTTGAAACACGTCTTGATAAGGCTGCAGAAGAAGAGAAAAGAGTTGAACTTCATGCACATACAACGATGAGTCAGCTGGATGCTGTTATTTCACCATCAAACCTAGTCAAGCAGGCGGCAAAATGGGGACATAAAGCTGTAGCTATTACAGACCATGCTGGAGTTCAAGGATTTCCGGAAGCACATGCTGCAGCACAAAATAATGGGATTAAAGTGTTATATGGGGTGGAAGCAAATCTGGTTGATGATGGTGTACCGATTGCTTACAACGAACATGATGTCAATTTGGAAACAGGAACCTATGTAGTATTCGATGTGGAAACAACAGGTCTTTCTGCAGTTTATGATACGATCATCGAGCTTGCAGGTGTAAAAATTCACCAGGGTGAAGTTATTGATCGATTCGAATCATTTGCTAATCCACATCATCCATTATCGCAAACAACTACTGATCTTACTGGAATTACAGATGATATGGTTCGGGATGCACCAGAAATTGATGATGTTCTAAAAGATTTTTACGACTGGATGGAAGACAGTGTGCTAGTAGCTCATAATGCCAGTTTTGATATTGGATTTTTAAATCAAGGGTTTAATAGAATAGACTATGAAAAAGTGAAAAATCCGGTAATCGATACATTAGAGCTTGCAAGATTCTTGTATCCAGAACTAAAAAACCATCGTTTAAATACGTTATGTAAGTATTTAGACATTGAATTAACACAGCATCACCGAGCAATTTATGATGCGGAGGCTACCGGCTATTTGCTGTGGAAATTAGTACAAGGGCTTTTGAAAAAAAATATTAGAAATCATCATCAGTTGAATAATCATATGGGTGAGGGAAATGCATACCAGCGCTCACGCCCATATCATTGTATATTACTTGCTAAAAACGACGAAGGCTTAAAAAATATATACAAATTGGTGTCTCGAGCACATATTGATTATTTTTACCGGGTTCCACGGATACCGCGCTCACTGTTGCAAAAAATGCGGGAAGGTATTCTCGTCGGCTCTGCATGTGATAAAGGAGAAGTCTTTGAAACAATGATGCAAAAATCAGCAGAAGAGGCTGAAAGTGTTGCTGAATTTTATGATTATATTGAAGTGCAGCCACCTGCTAATTATGTACATTTAATAGATAAAGATCTTGTTCAAAATGAAGCTCAATTACTAGATATTATTACAAAACTGACAGAGCTCGGAAAGAGGATGGATAAAAGAGTTGTAGCAACTGGCAATGTTCATTACATTGATGAACATGATAAATTGTATAGACAAATACTGATTGCTTCACAGGCTGGGAATCCGCTAAACCGTCAGACATTACCTGATACACCGTTTAGGACAACAAATGAAATGCTGGAATGCTTTCGTTTTCTAGGAGAAGAGAAAGCTAAGGAAATAGTTGTTACAAATACAAATGCTTTAGCTGAATCAATCGAAGACATTTCCCCTGTTAAAGATGGGTTATTCACACCAACGATCGAAGGTGCTGAGCAGGAAATGCGTGATCTTTGCTATAATCGAGCAAAAGCTATTTATGGAGAGGAAGTTCCGCAAATAGTTGTTGACCGTTTGGAGAAAGAATTGGCTAGTATAATTGGACATGGCTTTGCTGTGATTTATTTAATTTCACATAAGTTGGTAAAAAAATCACTGGATGATGGATATCTCGTTGGTTCTCGTGGTTCTGTAGGTTCTTCCTTAGTTGCAACAATGACAGAGATTACAGAGGTTAATCCACTTCCACCACATTATGTTTGTTCAGAATGTCATCACCATGAATTTATTACAGATGGATCAGTTGGAAGTGGTTTTGATTTGCCTGATAAAAATTGCCCGAATTGTAATCTGCCACTAACCAAAGATGGCCAGGATATTCCTTTTGAGACTTTCTTAGGCTTTAAAGGTGACAAGGTGCCTGATATTGATTTGAATTTCTCTGGGGATTATCAGCCAAGAGCACATAATTATACGAAGGAACTATTTGGTGAAGACAATGTATATCGTGCAGGTACTATTGGTACAATAGCGGAAAAAACAGCGTATGGATATGTTAAAGGTTATGCATCAGATAAACAGCTTGTGTATAAAAATGCTGAGGTTGAACGTCTAGTACAGGGATGTACCGGAGTAAAAAGAACAACAGGGCAGCATCCGGGTGGAATTATTGTTGTACCAGATGATAAAGAAATCTATGATTTTACCCCCATTCAATTTCCGGCAGATGATCGTAAAAGCGAATGGAAAACGACACATTTTGACTTTCATTCCATTGATGCTAATTTACTGAAGCTTGATATACTCGGACATGATGATCCAACAGTGATTCGTATGCTTCAGGATTTAAGTGGGATTGATCCAAAAACAATTCCTACAGATGATCCGGATGTAATGAAAATATTTTCCGGACCGGAGTCACTTGGAGTTACTTCGGAACAGATTAATTGTAAAACCGGAACATTAGGTGTACCTGAATTTGGAACAAAATTTGTTAGGCAAATGCTTGAAGATACAAAACCGAGTACGTTTGCAGAACTTGTTATTATATCCGGTCTGTCCCATGGTACAGATGTGTGGTTAGGAAATGCGCAGGAATTAATAAATGATGGAATCTGTGAACTGCCTGACGTTATTGGTTGTCGTGATGATATTATGGTTTACTTAATGCATAAAGGCTTAGATGCATCGTTAGCCTTCAAAATAATGGAGTTTGTTCGTAAAGGAAAAGGACTGCAGGATGAATGGATTTATGAAATGAAGAAATACGGTGTACCGGACTGGTATATTGAATCTTGTAAAAAGATCAAATATATGTTTCCGAAAGCCCATGCTGCTGCATATGTATTAATGGCAGTCCGCATTGCCTATTTCAAAGTACATCACCCAATACTTTTCTATGCTGCTTATTTTACTGTACGGGCAGATGACTTTGAACTGGATACGATGATTCAAGGTTCACAAGCTATAAATCAGCGCATTGATAGTATTACGATAAAAGGAAATGATGCTTCCCCTAAAGAAAAGAATTTGTTAACTGTATTGGAAATCTCCCTGGAAATGTGTGAGCGAGGATTTTCATTTAATAAAGTTGATTTATATAAATCAAGTGCAACAGAGTTTATTGTGAATGGAAATTCGCTAATTCCCCCATTTAACGCAGTTGATGGACTTGGTACAAATGCAGCGATTAATATTGTTAAAGCTCGTGAAAAAGGAGAATTCCTATCGAAAGAAGATCTGCGTGAACGAAGCAAAATCTCAAAAACGGTTTTGGAATATCTTGATAATCACGGGTGTTTAGAGGGAATGGCAGAGCAAAATCAGTTATCATTGTTTTAATCAGAAAAGTAATGTATTCGATTTAGATTAAATGATACAGATTGCGGATATAATAAGAATAAATCGGTAGACCTTGCGTCACTTATATTCTTATGATATAATTTTTTTGGTAAGCAATGATACGAACGGTTTAAAGAGTGGGTGAATGCCCACTCTTTCTTCATACTTCTAATTTACTTCCAGTGATAAACTTCCCCTTGCCACGTCTTTCAGGCAGGGGTTTTATATTGATTTATGAGAAGAATCCAAATGAAAATCGGTATGATTGTTCATAATAAGGATGTCGTGTAACTTATACAACTGAATAAAGGAGGATGAATGTTGAGTTCTCAAGTAATTAAAACAACGGAGGAATTAGTTCAACCTATTTTAGAAGATAAAGACTTGGAATTGGTCGATATTGAATATGTAAAAGAAGGAAAAAATTGGTTTCTGCGTGTTTATATTGACAAAGAAGATGGCGTTGATATTGCAGAATGTGGTGAAGTTTCAGAAGAACTAAGTGAAAAACTTGATAGAATGGATCCCATCAAGGAAGCCTATTTTCTGGAAGTATCATCACCAGGTGTTGAGCGTCCTTTAAAAACAATAGACGATTTTGCAAGAAACGTGAACAAAAATGTGTTTATCAAATTGTATGAACCAATTGAAGGTGAAAAAGAATTTCAAGGTATCTTAAAAGAGTTTACGAATACGATGCTTACTATAGAGTACAAAGTGAAAACTCGAAAAAAACAAGTGGAAATTCCATATGACAAGATAGCAAAAGCTAGACTTGCTGTAATGTTCTAAAGGGGGAAAAGAAAAGTGAGCAGTCAGTTGTTTGATGCGATTGATTATTTAGCTAAAGAAAAAGGTATTAATAAAGATGTTCTTATGGAAGCATTGGAAGCAGCTTTAATATCCGCATATAAGAAGAATTTTAAATCTGCAACAAATGTCCGTGTTGAATTGAATGAAGAAACAGGTAAAATGGGTGTCTTTTCAAGGAAAACTGTTGTAGAGGAAGTGGAAGATAAACAACAGGAATTGTCCATAGATGAAGCTAAGGAAATAGATCCGAATTATCAGCTTGAAGACGTGATTGAAGTGGAGGTAACCCCCAAAGACTTTGGGCGTATTGCAGCGCAAGCGGCAAAACAGGTTGTTACACAGCGTGTAAGAGAAGCGGAACGCGGAGTTATTTTTAGTGAATACGCTGACCGTGAGGAAGATGTGATGACAGGAATTATTCAGCGTAAGGATCCAAGATTTGTTTATGTCAATCTTGGTAGAATTGAAGCTAAACTGGCTGAGCCGGAACAGATGCCCACTGAAGAATATCATGTCCATGATCGATTAAAAGTATTTGTTACAAAAGTGGAAAATACGAGCAAAGGGCCGCAAATTTATATTTCGAGATCTCATCCTGGGCTTCTAAAGCGGTTATTTGAGATGGAAGTACCTGAAATATATGATGGAATTGTTGAGATTAAATCTGTTGCAAGGGAAGCAGGAGACCGATCCAAAGTATCTGTTTATGCTGCTGACCCTGATATCGATCCGGTTGGTTCATGTGTTGGGCAAAAAGGCCAACGGGTTCAAACGATTGTTAATGAACTAAAAGGTGAAAAAATAGATGTTGTAGAGTGGTCAGAGAATCCAGTAGTGTATGTTTCAAATGCATTAAGTCCTTCAAAAGTAGTTGATGTGATAGTAAATGAAGACGAAAAAGCCACTACTGTAATTGTTCCTGACTATCAATTATCACTAGCTATTGGAAAACGGGGGCAAAATGCAAGACTTGCCGCTAAATTAACTGGATGGAAAATTGATATTAAAAGTGAATCAGAAGCAAAAGAACAAGGTCTTCTTCACATAGAAGAAGATAATTATTCTGACAATGATGTAGAAGATTTGTTTGAATAAGGAGGGACCACGATGGTTCAAAAAAGAAAGATACCTGAAAGAAAATGTATAGTAACAAATGAATCGAAACCCAAAAAAGAATTAATCCGCATAGTCAGAAACAAAGAAGGACAGGTTTTTGTTGATCCGACAGGGAAGAAAAATGGCCGAGGTGCGTATCTATCGCGTGATATGGATGTTATCGCAAAAGCTGAGAAATCGAATGTGTTGGGCAGGCATTTAAATGCCGAGGTGGACTCAAGCATTTATGAAGAGCTAAAACAGCAGGTACATGGTATAGAAAATGGAAAATAACTATTTGAATATGGTCGGACTTGCATACAGAGCAAGGAAATGTTCGATAGGTGAAGAAACAATTTTGAAGGATATTAGGCAAAAGAAGGCAAAATTAATATTGTTAGCTAGTGATATTGGACCACAAACGAAAAAAAGACTTACAGATAAATGTAAATACTATGAAGTACCATTTGAAATAGTAGATGAACGGGAAACATTATCACATGCAATTGGAAAATCCCAAAGGGTAGCTATTGCTATTTTAGATGCAGGATTTGCTGCTAAGATTAAATCGTTACTCGGGTAATTAAATTCGGGGGTGAACGTATGAGTAAAATACGTGTATATGAATATGCAAAACAAAATAATACGTCTAGTAAAAATGTACTAAACTATTTAAAAGAATTAAAGGTTGAAGTTTCTAATCACATGTCAACCATATCAACAGAAACAAAATCAAAATTGGATGCCAGGTTTAATGCTAAGTCAAGTAATCATACAAAACAACCTGCTAAACAAGAAACTTCATTGAATACATCTAAGAAATCCATGAATAATAAAATGAATAATCAGGAAAATAAGGGAAAGCCCAAAAACAACCCGAATAAACAAGCAAATCAAAATAAACAATCTAACAGAAATAATAGTTTTCAAAATAGAAAGCCAAAAGGCAAAAAAGGAAAAGGAAATAGACAAGTGAATAATCAAAAAGCAGTAATAAAAGAGACACCAAAACATATTACGTACAACGGGACACTTACTGTTAGTGAACTTGCAGAGAAACTTAATAAAGAAGCAGCAGAAATTATTAAAAAGCTCATGTTCCTTGGTGTAATGGCAACAAAAAACCAGGATCTTGATGATGATGCAATAGAGTTATTATGTGAAGAGTTTGATGTGGAAGTAGAAAAGGAAATTATATTGGAAGATACAGATTTTGATAAGTATATTGAAGAGGAAAATGAAACTGACTTAATTGAAAGACCTGCTGTAGTAACGATTATGGGTCACGTTGACCATGGTAAAACGACACTTCTGGATTCGATACGTCATACAAAGGTTACAGCGGGAGAAGCAGGGGGAATTACGCAGCATATCGGTGCATACCAAGTAGAGAATAAAGGAAAAAAAATCACATTCCTTGATACACCAGGACACGCAGCTTTTACAAGCATGCGTTCCCGTGGAGCTCAAGTAACTGATTTAGCGATATTGGTGGTAGCAGCTGATGATGGTGTAATGCCTCAAACTGTTGAAGCAATCAATCACGCCAAAGCTGCAGAGGTTCCTATTATTGTAGCAGTTAACAAAATGGATAAGGAAGCAGCCAATCCAGATCGAGTAATGCAGGAATTAACAGAATATGAGCTTATTCCTGAAGATTGGGGCGGTAACACGATTTTTGTTAACCTATCAGCAATTAAACGGGAAGGTATTGACGATTTATTAGAAATGATACTTTTAGTGGCAGAAGTTGAAGAACTAAAAGCGAACCCTAAGGCAAATGCTTTTGGTACGGTTATTGATGCACAGCTTGATAAAGGACGAGGATCTGTAGCGACATTACTTGTTCAAAATGGAACTTTACATGTTGGAGACTCTCTTGTAATTGGAAATACCTATGGACGTGTCCGTGCTATGGTTAGTGATATTGGTCAGCGTGTGAATGAAGCAGGACCATCGACGCCAGTGGAAATAACCGGTCTAAATGAGGTTCCACAGGCAGGAGATCAATTCTTAGTATTTGCTGATGAGAAAAAAGCCCGTCAAATCGGGGAAACTCGTCAACAAAAATATATTGTTGAAAGTCGCAGTGAACAGTCAAAGGTTAGCTTGGATGACTTGTTCGAACAAATCAAACAAGGCGAAATGAAGGAACTTAATATCGTTCTCAAAGCAGATGTACAGGGTTCTGCTGAAGCACTTGCTGGATCATTGCAGAAAATTGAAGTAGAAGGTGTGAATATCAAAATCATTCACACTGGAGTTGGTGCAATAACGGAATCAGATATTATTTTAGCCTCTGCATCAAATGCGGTAGTAATCGGTTTTAATGTTCGACCAGATGTTAATGCTAAAAAAGCTGCAGAATCTGAAAAAGTAGATGTCCGACTGCATCGCGTTATATATAAAGCAATTGAGGAAATTGAAGCTGCAATGAAAGGATTGCTTGACCCTGAATATGAAGAGAAAGTTATTGGTCAAGTAGAAGTACGGGAAATATTTAAAGTCTCTAAAATCGGTACAATTGCTGGAAGCTATGTGACAGACGGTAAAATTACAAGAGATTCCGGAATAAGACTGATTCGTGATGGGATTGTTCTATTCGAGGGAGAAATAGATGCATTAAAACGTTTTAAGGACGATGTAAAAGAAGTAGCACAGAACTATGAATGTGGGATTACTGTTAAAAACTTCAATGATATTAAAGAAGGAGATGTTATGGAAGCATTTGTGATGGAGGAAATTGAACGTAAATGATTATCTATGCAGAAGTAGAATGTATGTTGTATGTGGGCATTCACTAAAGCAAAAAAGGTCTGTAATCAAGCGTTTAATGGCTAAACTGCGCAATGATTTTAATGTAGCAATTACAGAACTCGATTATCATAACTTATGGCAGCGGACCAAAATAGGTATTGTTACGATTTCAACTGAACGAAATCATGCAGAACAGGTAATACAGGAAGTTATACGAATAATCGATGGATATCCGGAGCTTGAACGCACAATTACAAATGTAGATCGTTTATAAGCTCAAATATAAAAGGTAGAAGCTTCCACTAATGAGGTGAATAAATTGGCTGAACTACGTGCAAATAGAGTAGCAGAGCAAATGAAGAAAGAATTAGGAGAAATCCTGGCCCGTAAAATAAAAGATCCTAGAGTGGGTTTTGTTACAATAACAGATGTAGAAGTGACAGGTGATCTGCAGCAAGCAAAAGTATTTATATCTGTTTTAGGTGATGATCAGCAAAAAAAGGATACACTTTTAGGGCTGTCAAAAGCAAAAGGATTTATCCGCTCGGAAATTGGCTCACGTATCCGTTTGCGGAAGACTCCAGAATTAACTTTTGAATTTGATGAAGCATATGAATATGGTAATCGTATTGAAACTATTCTTCGTGATTTAAACGAATAATGAAAGAATAATAATCTGACTTGTTCACGATAGCAAGTCAGATTTTTTCCATGTACTAAATCATAATGGAGGCAGAAAATATGAATGGTATATTACCATTATGGAAGCCAAAAGGATTGACATCACATGATTGTGTTATGAAAATACGTAGACTTTTTAAAACCAAAAAAGTAGGTCATACTGGTACCCTTGACCCGGAAGTTGAAGGTGTCCTTCTGATATGTATTGGGCAAGCTACAAAGATTGTGCCCTTTTTAACAGATACAAAAAAAACTTATATTGCGGAAGTAACACTTGGTAAAAGTACAGATACGGAAGATAGCCAAGGGAATACACTTGAGGAAAAAGAAGTAATTGATCCGCCTACCAATGAAGAAATAGAAAAGGTGCTAAGTGCTTTTGCAGGAACTATTACACAAATTCCTCCAATGTATTCTGCCGTAAAAGTGAACGGGAAGAAATTGTATGAATATGCAAGAGCAAATGAATATATTGAACGACCAGAAAGAAAAGTAATCATACATGATATTAAAAAATTACCTACAAATAATAAAGACAATAATTCTTTTTGTATGAAAATCGTTTGCTCTAAAGGTACATATATTCGTACGCTTTGTGTTGATATCGGAGAACAGTTAGGGTATCCAGCACATATGTCCAATCTAATTCGTACAGAAACTGCGGCATTTAATAAGCAAAATACAGTAACTTTTGCTACTATAGAAGAGAGAGAAAAATCAAATCAACAAAATCGGTTGTTATTGCCAATTACTGCCGGTTTAGACCACTTAGATAAATTATTTGTCGATGATGAAATGAAAAAAAGAGTTCTTCATGGTCAAAAGCTTTTGAAGCCTGAACAAAGTATAACAACAGATCCATTTGTTATTATGCATGGTCAGAAATTACTAGCGATTTATCAAATACATCCAGAAAAGGCAGAACAAATTAAGCCTGTTCGTGTTTTTAATGCTTAGTAAAACGGTTTCCCTTAAGAGAAAGAACTAGAGAAAAAAGTGTAGGTGAATGAATTTGAGAACGATTGAGCTAACATATCCACACACATTAGATGTGGAAGAATTACCAAAAACAGCATGTGCCATAGGTTTTTTTGATGGTATACATAAAGGTCATCAGGAAGTAATTGGCGCGGCTGTTAAAGCGGCAAAAAATAAAAATATGGAAAGTGCGGTAATTACATTTCATCCGCATCCATCCGTTGTTTTGAAAAAAGATACACAACATGTGCAATATATTACACCAATGCGTGAAAAAAAAGAACTACTGCAGAAGCTAGCTGTTGATCGATTATATATTATAAAATTTAATAAAGAATTATCCTTATTGTCTCCACAGGAATTTATTAATCATTTTATTATAGGATTAAATATAAAGCATCTTGTAGCGGGGTTTGATTACTCATACGGGCATAAGGGAAAAGGGAACATGAATAATATAGAAGACCATGCAAATGGTTTATTCACACATATTGCAATCGATAAGGTGACATTGAATAAGGAGAAAATAAGCTCTACAAAAATTAGAGAGTTCTTTAAATTAGGAAAAATCGAAGAGGCTAACATATTGCTTGGAAGACCTTTCGCAATTAATGGTATTGTTATAAAAGGCGCGCAGCGAGGTAGAGAACTCGGCTACCCGACAGCAAATTTACAGGTAAACCCTGATGCGTTATTGCCCAGATCTGGAATTTATGCAGTAAAAGTACATTATAAGAATGAAGTATATGAGGGGATGGCTAATATTGGTACAAACCCAACCTTTACCGAAGATCGAAAAGATTTATCAGTAGAAGTAAATATTTTTGATTATAATAATGATTTATATGGTGAAGAGCTTCTTGTTGAATGGCATAAATATATTCGGAAGGAAGAGAAATTTGATAGTGCCGATGCCCTAATAAAAAAAATCGCTGATGATGAAAGAAACATACGCAATTATTTTCTGAATTAGTGTTTACCGTCGATGAACCTGAGATTTCACTTGCATTTTTTACTAAAAAGATGTACGATAAATAACGTAAAACCATCGCTTGGCAAATCGTAACTCCGACGTTTGCTAGGGGGTTGGGGCTAAGACATAATCATAGGAGGTGAACCAGGATGGCTATCACACAAGAACGTAAAAATGAAATTATTAGCGAATACAAAGTTCATGGCACTGACACTGGTTCTCCAGAAGTACAAATTGCTGTACTTACTGAAGAGATCACAACGTTAAACGAACATTTACGTGTTCATAAAAAAGACCACCATTCACGTCGCGGTCTTTTGAAAATGGTTGGTAAACGTCGTAATTTACTTAACTACCTTCGTAATAAAGATGTTACCCGCTATCGTGAATTAATTAAAAAACTTGGCTTACGCCGATAATTATTCAAAAAGCAGGAGCAATCCTGCTTTTTTTATAATTATCGTTCTGTTCAAAAGGTGATAAAGAATCGAGAAAGCTCGGGGGATAGCTTGGGTTTGAATAATAGGATTCCAGCTTATTTTATGGATGCAGTAAATCCATGAAAAGAGATGCAAACGAACGAAAATTCAAAGAGTAATTTTGCCTTATTTTTTTAAATAGCTTCTTTTTAGCTTTTTTTACCTACATAAAATTTACATTTATCGATATAAACTATAAAATGAAAGATAGAATGTTCTATTGAAAGGAGTACTATATCTAATGACAGAAGAAAAACAAATATTCTCCACTGAAATTTCTGGTAAAAAATTTACTGTCGAAATAGGCGAATTAGCAAAGCAAGCGAATGGGGCTTGTATGATTCATTATGGTGATACATCTGTATTGTCAGTAGCCACAGCTTCAAAAGACCCAAAGGATTTACCATTCTTTCCATTGACTGTGAACTATGAAGAACGTTTATATGCTGTTGGAAAAATACCAGGAGGGTTCATCAAACGTGAAGGAAGACCAAGTGAAAAAGCTATTTTATCTTCACGGTTAATTGACCGGCCTATTCGTCCTCTATTCCCTGATGGATTCAGGAATGAAGTGCAAGTAATCAGTACGGTAATGAGCGTCGATCAGGATTGTCCGTCAGAGATTGCGGCAATGATAGGCTCATCCATCGCACTTAGCGTTTCGGATATTCCATTTGCTGAACCAATCGCAGGTGTGAATGTTGGACGAGTGGATGGGGAATTTGTAATCAACCCTACAATTGAACAGATGGAAGCAAGTGATATTGAACTTACTGTAGCAGGTACGAAGGATGCTATAAATATGGTTGAGGCTGAGGCGAATGAGGTACCTGAAGATGTCATGCTTGAAGCTATCATGTTTGGTCATGAAGAAATCAAGCGGCTTGTAGCTTTTCAAGAGGAAATTGTGCAAGCGGTAGGAGTTGAAAAGTTACCTGTTCAATTATTTGAGCTAGAAGATGAATTAACTCAGAAAATTGAAGCAGAAGCAAAAGGAAAACTTGTTGCAGCAATTCAAGTAAAAGAGAAGCAAGCAAGAGAAGATGCAATTAATAATGTAATAAATGAGGTATTAGAGGGTTATGAGGAAGAAGCGGCAGAAGTTATCAAACAAGTGAAGTCTTTGTTAGATAAAATGATTAAAGAGGAAGTACGACGCCTAATTACAAAAGAAAAGGTACGTCCAGATGGTCGTAAACCGGAAGAAATTCGCCCGTTATCGTCGCGAATTAATATCCTTCCTAGAACTCATGGTTCTGGATTGTTTACGAGAGGACAAACCCAGGCGCTCAGCATATGTACACTTGGAGCCCTTGGTGATGTGCAGATTTTAGATGGTTTAGATTTAGAAGAATCAAAACGATTTATGCATCATTATAACTTCCCGCAATATAGTGTTGGCGAGACGGGGCCAATTAGAGGTCCTGGACGCAGAGAAATTGGACATGGAGCACTTGGGGAACGTGCACTTGAAAAAGTGATCCCATCCGAAAAAGTTTTTCCATATACAATCCGACTGGTTTCCGAAGTATTAGAATCAAACGGGTCCACCTCACAGGCAAGTATCTGTGCAAGTACGCTGGCAATGATGGCTGCAGGTGTACCTATTAAAGCCCCGGTTGCAGGTATTGCAATGGGTCTGGTTAAATCCGGAGATGATTATACAATTCTAACTGATATTCAAGGAATGGAAGATGCACTTGGTGATATGGACTTTAAGGTAGCGGGAACAGCAGAGGGTGTTACTGCATTACAAATGGATATTAAAATCGAAGGACTTTCAAAAGAAATTTTGGAAGAAGCGTTAAGCCAGGCTAAAAAAGGACGTATGCACATTCTTGAGTCTATGCTTGCAACAATTAAAGAACCTAAAATCGAGCTTTCTGAATACGCTCCTAAAATCTTAACAATGAAAATAAATCCAGATAAAATCCGAGATGTCATTGGGCCAAGTGGTAAACAGATTAATCAAATCATTGATGATACGGGAGTAAAAATAGATATAGAGCAGGATGGAAATGTATTTATTTCATCAACAGATGCAGTTATGAATGAAAAAGCTAAAACGATTATTGAAGATCTTGTTAGGGAAGTTGAAGTTGGTCAATTGTATTTAGGAAAAGTAAAACGAATTGAGAAATTCGGCGCCTTTGTTGAATTATTTAAAGGTAAAGATGGTCTTGTTCACATTTCCGAGCTTGCTGAGGAACGTACGAACAAAGTGGAAGATGTTGTATCGATTGGTGATGAAATAATGGTAAAAGTTAAAGAAGTTGATCACCAGGGACGTGTGAATCTTTCCCGTAAAGCAGTTCTGAAAGAAGAAAGGGAAAGACAGGAAAAAGCTAAGTCATAAGAAGTAAGAGAAGCTGGATAACCAGTTTCTTTTTTTATTGCTTTTCAAGATAATAAAATCATACCTTGTCCCATATGTTCATATGAATGAACAAGGGGGGATTTGTATGTATCGCTTTCGAGGTGTTGTTAATTTATGTGTGTTTATGATTATAGTTGGATTAGCATTTAATTTTGAATATAATCCGTTTGTTATGAAGGAAGCAAACACCTTAATACAAGCAACTAAAACTGAAAATGTATTATATAAAGAAATTCAAAATAAAAGTATAGATTTGACTGAACCTCCGCAAAATGCATATATTGACGATGTTTGGAAAAAAACACCAGGGAGAAATGGTCTATCAGTAAATTTGGATAAATCATATGAAAAGATGAAGGAAGAAGGTAAGTATAATGAAGCGCTGCTTGTGTATGAACAGAAATCTCCGGAGATATCGATAAAAGACTTACCCGCTTCACCGATATATCGAGGACATCCTGAAAAAGATATGGTTGCATTCTTAATTAATGTTTCCTGGGGAAAAGAATACATACCGGATATATTAAATATATTAAAAGATAATAAAATAAAAGCAACGTTTTTTATTGAAGGCAGGTGGGCAAGAGATAATTCTGAACTTGTTAAAATGATTGATGAACAAGATCATATAATTGGAAATCATGCGTATAATCATCCTGATATGGCTAGAATATCTAATCAGAATATTATGGAACAGATCAGTCAAACAAATGAAATAATCGAAGCGATAACAGGAAAAAAACCTGAATGGTTCGCACCACCTAGTGGGAGCTTTAATAATCAAGTTGTTAATGCAGCACACCAATTAAATATGGAAACAATTTTATGGACAGTTGATACAATTGATTGGAAGAATCCTACTGTATCTGTTATGATAAACCGAGTAAATAGTAAAATCCATCCAGGTGCTACCGTATTAATGCATCCAACTTCTTCGATCGCTAATAACCTTGAAGCTTTAATTAAAACTATTAAAGATCAAGGATATAAAATAAGCACCATTGAAACATTATTAAGTGAAGAAAGATAACACGTAGGAGGATTTAAATTGATTGAAAAACATACGAGTAAGAACGGACTTCGAATAGTATTAGAAAAAATTCCAGCAGTTCGCTCAGTTACAATCGGTATATGGGTACTAACTGGATCAAGAAATGAAACAGAGCAAAATAATGGTATTTCACATTTTCTTGAGCATATGTTTTTTAAAGGTACAAATACAAGATCAGCACAGGATATTGCTGAGGCATTTGACTCCATTGGTGGTCAAGTAAACGCTTTTACCTCTAAAGAATACACTTGTTTTTATGCAAAGATCCTAGATACACACAAAGAGTATGCTTTAGAAATTTTAGCGGATATGTTTTTTAATTCATCATTTGATGAGGAAGAGATGGAACGAGAGAAGAAAGTAGTATTTGAAGAAATAAAAATGTATGAAGATACTCCAGATGATATTGTTCATGACTTGTTGGCAAGGGCTTCATATGGTGAACATCCATTAGGATATCCAATTCTGGGAACAGAAGAGCAATTACAAGCATTTAAACCCGAAGCTTTAAGAAATTATATAGAAGAGCGTTATACACCGAAAAATGTTGTGGTGTCGGTAGCTGGGAATGTGGAAGAATCCTTTATTGATAAAATTGAAACTTACTTTGGTTCGTATCAATCTGATTTTGAACGTGCAACGATAATGAAACCAACATTTTTAGCAAATAATATCGAACGTGACAAAGATACAGAGCAAGCACATTTATGTTTAGGCTATGATGGTTTGGAAATAGGTCATGAAGATATTTACAGCCTAGTTATAATGAATAATGTTCTTGGTGGAAGTATGAGTTCAAGACTCTTTCAGGACGTCAGGGAAAAACAAGGATTAGCATATTCGGTTTTTTCTTATCATTCATCCTTTCTGGATAATGGATTACTAACCATTTATGCCGGAACCGGTAAAAAACAGCTCCCATTATTAAAAGATACAATCAGTAAGACGGTTGATAAATTGATCAGCAATGGACTAACAGATAAAGAACTAAAAAATAGCAAAGAACAGCTTAAAGGTAATTTAGTGTTGAGCCTTGAAAGTACAAATAGCAGAATGAGCCGCAATGGTAAAAATGAATTGCTGTTGCAGCGTCATCGTACATTAGATGAAATGATTCATGAAATTGATGAGGTTAGTCATGCATCGATTCAAAAAGTAATTGAAACTATATTTAAACAATCAGCTGCTCAAGCTCTAATCGCACCTAAAATGATTAACTAACTTATGTGGAATAACATAGGTTAGTTTTTTTCTGCATATATATGTATTACCTATTAATAATGGAGGGTAATCAATGCGCTATAAAGAGATAAGTGGAAAAGAAATTGTAAATGTCAACCAAGGCTCAAGATTAGGAATACTAGGCCAAACAGATTTGGAAATTAATGAAAAAACAGGACAGATTGAAGCATTTATTATCCCAAATTACAAATGGTTTGGGCTAAAAAAAGAGGGAGAAGAAACTAAAATCCGCTGGAGTGCTATAAAAAAGATTGGTGAAGATATGATCATGGTGGAAACAGATCAATTTGAATAATATTTTTTTAGCAAAGTCAGGCTAGTATCATTTTTTCGAGATACTAGCCTTTTTATTTTGTTTTTTTAAAACATTATCACTATCGGTCTACAAACACATAAGCTATAAAGAAATAACATTAGGAGTATGTCTGGAGGTATATACAAGAATGAGTCGATTAATAGCTGTTATAGGTGGAGACGGTCGCTATCTTGAGTTAATTCGGCAGTTGCAAGGATTACCTGACACAACTATCGTACTTACAGGATATAGTAAATTGGAACAAGGATTTACAGGTCTAAAACAGATGGAATTTAAGGATCTGGAAGTAGAAAAATTGGATGTGATTATCCTACCAATTACCGGAATGGACATAGAAGGAAATGTGGAAATTGTTTTTTCGGATCAGCCAATTCAAATAACGAAGCAATGGTTTACTCGATTGAAGAAAACGTCCCTTGTATTTACTGGAATTACAAATGATTTTTTAAATACTGCTACTAAAGAAGCTGATATTTCACTAATACCTTTACTGGATCGTGATGATGTTGCTATTTATAATTCAATACCAACAGCAGAAGGAGTAATAATGATGGCGATCGAACATACCGATTATACCATTCATTCTTCCCGCGTTTTCGTTACTGGTTTTGGAAGAGTTGGAAATACGGTAGCAAATAAGTTTTCTGCACTTGGAGCAAAGGTATCTGTCAGTGCCAACAATATAAAGGATTTGGCACGTATTACAGAAATGGGTTTAACAGCTATCCCATTAGATCAGCTTGATAAATCTACGGATAAATGTGATTTATTAATAAACACAATTCCTGCCATGGTTATTGATAAAAAGACAATCCAACAGTTACCTCCACATGCATTAATATTTGATCTTGCTTCACATCCTGGTGGAACCGATTTTAAATATGCTGAGCAACGTGGAATAAAAGCTATACTGGCAAAGAGCTTACCAGGTATCGTTGCACCAAAAACAGCTGGAAAGATATTGGCCGATGTAATAAAGCAATTATTGCAGGAAGAAGGTGGAGTAAAATGAACCTTGAAGGTAAAAGAATTGGTTTTGGTCTAACAGGTTCACATCATACGTATAGCCAGGTTTATCCACAAATTGAGAAACTAATGGCTGAAAAGGCTGAAGTAATTCCGATCGTTTCTTATACGGTAAGAAACATTGATACAACGTTTGGAAAAGCAGAAGAACATATAGAAAAAATTGAATCAATTACGAAAAAACGTGTTATTTCAACAATGCCGGAAGCGGAACCATTAGGTCCAAAAGAGCCATTGGACTGTATGGTAATAGCCCCCTTAACAGGAAACTCGTTAAGTAAGATGGCAAACGCATTGACAGATTCCCCTGTATTAATGGCTGCTAAATCTACAATGAGAAATCAAAGTCCTGTCGTCCTGGGCATAACAACAAATGATGCGCTTGGATTAAATGGGGTTAATTTAATGCGTTTAATGGCAAGTAAATATATTTATTTCATTCCGTATGGTCAAGATAATCCATATAAAAAACCCAATTCGTTAGTAGCTAATTTGGACTATTTGGTAGATACAGTTTATGCTGCACTAAAGCATGAACAACTTCAACCTATAATAATTCCCTATAATTAAATAAATTGTGATAAAATATAAAGTTAAGAACTATAATAAAATATTTTTCAGGGTGAAGGGAGTTATCAAAATGACAGAAAACAAAACATACAATATTGCAATATTGGGAGCAACAGGTGCAGTAGGACAGAAAATATTGCAAATTCTTGAAGATAAAGCTTTTCCATTAAATGAGATAAAGCTATTATCTTCAAAACGGTCTGCAGGAACAGAAATAATGTTTAAAAATAAGCGAATAGCTGTTGAAGAAGCAACTCCAGATAGCTTTACTGATATAGATATTGCTTTATTTTCTGCAGGGGGATCTGTGTCAAAACAACTTGCTCCAGAAGCGGTAAAACGTGGTGCTGTTGTAGTTGATAATACGAGTGCTTATCGAATGGCCGCGGATGTTCCATTGGTTGTACCAGAGGTTAATCAAGCAGATCTAGCAAACCATCAAGGTATTATCGCTAACCCTAACTGTTCAACCATTCAGATGGTAGCAGCATTAAATCCAATAAAGGATGCTTTTGGCATTAGCAGAGTTATTGTTTCAACATATCAAGCGGTATCAGGTGCAGGAGCAGAAGCTAATTTGGAATTAGAAAATCAAACGAAGCAGTTTTTAAATGGGGATGAATTGACGGCAGAATTACTTCCTGTAAAAGGAGATAAAAAACACTATCCAATTGCTTTTAATGCTCTGCCACAGATTGACGTTTTTCAAGAAAATGGCTATACATTTGAAGAAATGAAAATGATTAATGAAACAAAGAAAATCTTGCATGCCCCGAACCTATCTGTTGCTGCAACATGTGTTCGATTACCGTTTTTTACTTCTCATGCGGAAAGTATTTATATAGAGGTAGAAGAGGCGGGCATAACAGCAGCTGAACTGTGGAAAGTATTAGAAATCGCTGAGGGTGTTGTTTTAGAGGATGATCCTAGTACTCAAACTTATCCAACCCCATTAAGTGCTGCGAATAAAGAAGAAGTTTTTGTCGGTCGTGTAAGAAAAGATTTAGATAATGAAAAAGGATTTCATATGTGGGTAGTATCCGATAATCTTATGAAGGGTGCTGCGTGGAATACAGTACAAATTGCCGAAAGCTTAATAAAAAATAAATGGCTTTAAAAAAAAGAATATACGGTCGATCAATGTAACTAACGTAAGAGGTGTTACAATGCAGGTATTAGTTCAAAAATTTGGTGGAACTTCCGTACAATCTAAAGATAGAAGAAAGCATGTTATCAACCATATTAAAGAGGCTTTAATTAAAGGATATAAGCTAGTAGTTGTAGTATCTGCAATAGGAAGGAAATCAGATCCGTATGCAACTGATACATTACTCGAAATGGTTGACTTTCCAGCGAACTATAACTCAAATCGTGAACTTGATCTCTTAATGTCATGCGGAGAAATTATTTCCGCTGTTGTTCTATCAAATGAACTTAAAAAACATCATATAACTGCTTCAGCACTGACTGGTGCACAAGCAGGTATTATAACAACAGCAGATTTCAATCAAGCTAAAATTAAGAAAGTTGAAACGAAAAGAATTAGTAAAGAATTGGAAAATAATGATGTTGTTGTTGTTGCTGGATTTCAAGGGCAAACTGAAAGTGGTGAAGTAACTACAATTGGACGTGGTGGCAGTGATACTACTGCTGCTGCACTTGGTTCAGCTTTACATGCAGAAATAATTGAGATATTTACAGATGTTGACGGTATTATGACAGCAGATCCGAGAGTAGTGAAAACTGCACGTCCATTAAAAAATGTTACCTATACAGAAATTTGTAATCTGGCATACCAGGGTGCTAAGGTAATACATCCACGTGCTGTTGAAATTGCAATGCAAGCCAAAATCCCACTTCGGGTTAGGTCCACTGGATCTCATAAAAAAGGGACGATGATAACTTCCACTCTTATTCCAGAAGCAGGAATAGATATTGCTGATCGGCTGATTACCGGGATTGCACATATCGTGTCGATAACACAAATAAAAGTTCCTACAAAGGAAGACGACGTATTTCACCTTCAGTCAAACGTATTCAGGGCAATGGCAGATTCAGGTATTTCCATTGATTTTATTAACATTTCACCAACGGAAGTTATCTATACAATTCCTAAAGTATTTACAAAAAAAGCGGTTAATATATTAGTAAATTTAGGCTTTCAACCTGAAATTACTGAAAATTGTGCAAAAGTGTCAGTGGTTGGTGCTGGTATGACAGGGGTTCCTGGCGTTGCTTCTAAAATCGTGCAAGCACTAATGAATGTAGAGGTGCAAATTTTACAGTCTGCCGATAGCTATACTACAATCTGGGTTCTTATACATGAAAAAGATTTAGTATTGGCAGTAAATGCATTACATGATGTGTTTGAATTAAGCAGTATAAAAAAGCAAACAAATTTTCAAATCATGTCATCATAAAATTATTAAAGAAAGGTGAAATGAATGAACTTCGGTAATGTATTAACAGCAATGGTAACTCCATTTGATCATAATGGAGCGATTGATTTTGAGAAAACATCTATGATAGTTGAATACTTGCTGAATAACGGAACAGAAGGACTTGTACTTTCAGGAACAACTGGTGAGTCACCCACCTTGTCAACGGAAGAAAAACTAACCCTTTTTAAACATGTTGTTAAAGTTGTTAATAAAAGAGTCCCAGTGATTGCTGGATCTGGCAGCAATAATACGAAAAGCTCAATAGCTTTAACAAAACAAGCTGAAAATTGTGGTGTGGATGCAATCATGCTTGTTGTCCCATATTATAATAAACCAAGCCAGCGCGGTATGTATGAGCATTTTACCACTATTGCTAAAGAAACCTCATTGCCGATAATGTTATATAATATACCGGGTCGTTCTGCTGTTAAGATGAGTGCAGAGACTATAATCAGTTTGAGTAGTGATCATAAAAACATTATCTCGGTAAAAGAAGCTAGCGGTGACCTTGATCAAGTCACAGAAATTATTGAAAATACAAGTGATCATTTTAGCGTTTACTGTGGAGATGATGGGCTGACATTGCCAATGCTCTCCATCGGAGCACAGGGTGTTGTTTCTGTTGCTTCTCATATTATTGGTAGTGAAATTCAAGCAATGGTTATAGATTTTAAAAATGGCAATGTAAAAAAGGCTGCAGCAGCGCATCGTAAATTATTACCTATGATGAAAATTCTTTTTTCTCAGCCATCACCAGCACCTGTGAAGGCGGCTTTACAAATGAAAGGAATTGGAGTAGGTGGTGTACGCTTGCCATTGGTACCTCTTTCTAAACAAGAAGAACTCACATTAAAAGAATTAATTGATCATTAAAAAACCGACCAAATGTCGGTTTTTTAATTTCGCATGTTAATGCTCCATTACGTTCATACTATATTTAGTGTGATCAATTTATAAGGAGTGTTCAAATTATGAATAAAGATACAGAAAAAAAAGAAGACCAGAATCAAGATCAAGATCAACAGCAAAATTCATCTGCATTGGTTCAAAAAATACAGCAATTAGGTCAGTCAAATATTCCTCAGGCTCCAGATTCAAATATACATGTCCTTTCCATTATCGGACAAGTCGAAGGTCATATTCAATTACCACCACAAAATAAAACAACTAAATATGAGCATTTATTGCCACAGCTGATAGCTATTGAACAAAATCCGAAAATAGAAGGATTAATTATTTTGCTTAATACAGTCGGCGGGGATGTTGAAGCAGGACTTGCACTTGCAGAAATGATAGCCTCTATTTCAAAACCGACTGTCTCGATCATTTTAGGTGGTGGTCACTCAATTGGAGTACCAATTGCAGTAGCTACAAGCTATTCCTATATAGTACCGACCGCAACCATGACAATACACCCTATTCGTTTAACGGGTCTAGTAATTGGAGTTCCTCAAACCTTTGAATACTTAGATAAGATGCAGGAAAGGGTGATTAACTTTGTGGTCAATCATTCCAATATAAATGAGGAAAAATTTAAAGATCTTATGTTTGCCAAAGGGAATTTAACAAGAGATATTGGAACAAACGTTGTGGGTACTGATGCTGTTGATTATGGATTAATCGATGGTGTCGGTGGAGTACAGGATGCCATGCAGAAGATAAATGAATTAATTAATAATAATAAAAGTGTAGAAAGTCAGGTGATCCAATGATCTTATATACGCCACTATCTGAATACGATGTTTTCCCACAGTCTGCAGAGGATTATTCAAACAGATATTGTGTTTCATTTGAAGGGAAATCTTTATATGTAGAGAAAACTGCTGAAGGATCTTATCAATTATTGCAGCTACTTTCGACGGATCCTCAGGATTTTATGAATGAAAAATACACACCAGGAACTATTTTACGTTAATATTTACTTGATCTCATCATAAGGTCAACTAAATAAAAACAAGGATAAAGCAAAAAGGAAACGATCCTACCACTGAATAATGCTTCAATTTATGATATAATTTAATGTAACTATAAAGTGTAGACCCTTGCCATCTTTTTAGGCAGGGGTTTACTATTCATGTATACGAGCCTGTAAAATAATTGAGGTGAAAAAAATGGCAAAAAAAAGAAAAAAAAGAAAAGCTAAACTGAAAAAACAGCTGAAAGTAGAATTACTAGGGCTGCTATTTATTTTTCTGGCTATTTTTGGCAGTGGTGCCAGTGCGATTAGTGATGGAGCAATTCCAGGCGGATTAGAACATATCTTTCGTTTCTTCTTAGGTATTTGGTATTTTACAGCATCGATTTTTTTATTGATTACCGGTGTTCTTTTAGTTGTAAAAAGACGTTACCCTGATTTTTCAAATAAAAAACTAGTAGGTTTTTATATTTTATTTACTGGCGTATTACTCTTAACACATATTCAGACATTTGAAAGATTAGTAACTAGCTCAGGTGATGTTTCCATTATCGAAAGTACTTGGGATAATTTCTTTATGTTTATCGATGGACAAGGTACTGCTGGTCAAATTGGCGGTGGTATGGTTGGTGCTCTTCTATTTTCGTTTTGCTATTATTTATTTGCATTAGCTGGAGCAAAAATTGTCGCTGTGTTTTCCATTATGATTGGACTTATTTTCATGACAGAACTTTCTTTAGGAGATTTATTTTCTAAAATAGGAAAAAAGCTGAAAGCATTTATGCAAAGTATACAGGGAAAATGGAAGAGTGCTAGAGTTGAAAAAAATAATGTTAAGAAGGAGAAGCGAGTTGAGACCGAAGCACAGCAAGATGAAATGATTAGTGAAGAACCATTTATTCAGGACTTTACGGATGTAGCTTATGCGACTCCTGGTGAGCAATTAGTAGAACATCCTGAAAATGATAATCCAGAAGAAGATAAACAAGCAGATATTAATTTAGAAAATATGCCAATGACCGAGCCGGAAAACTATGAATATGTATTGCCTTCACCTGATTTATTAGCAGAGCCTGCACATAACTCACAACATCAGGAAAAGTCGCATATACAGGCAACAGTAAGAAAGCTTGAGAGAACCTTTACTAGTTTTGGAGTTAAAGCGAAAATAACCAAAGTACATGTAGGACCTGCTGTTACAAAATATGAAGTATATCCAGAGGCAGGTGTGAAGGTAAGTAAAATAGTTAGCTTGCATGATGATCTTGCTCTTGCACTGGCCGCTAAAGATATTCGTATAGAAGCACCCATTCCAGGAAAATCTGCAGTTGGTATAGAAGTCCCGAATCAGGAAATTGCGATGGTCTCGCTCCGTGAGGTACTGGATAGCACATTGAATAAACAGGTATCCAAGTTATTATTCGCACTAGGAAGGGATATTTCTGGGGATGCCGTTATGGCAGAGTTGAATAAAATGCCGCATCTATTAATTGCCGGAGCAACTGGAAGTGGTAAAAGTGTGTGTGTTAACGGAATAATTACAACCATTTTAATGCGGACAAAGCCACACGAAGTAAAAATGATGATGATCGACCCGAAAAAGGTAGAGTTGAATGTCTATAATGGAATTCCACATTTACTTGCACCTGTAGTAACAGATCCGAAAAAAGCATCAAGAGCACTGCAAAAAGTAGTTTCTGAGATGGAAAGGAGATATGAATTATTTTCGGATACAGGTACTCGTAATATAGAAGGATATAATGAATATATACGTAAATATAATCTAACTTCTGATGAAATACAGCCCAATCTGCCATATATTGTTGTGCTGGTAGATGAACTGGCAGATTTAATGATGGTAGCATCAAATGATGTAGAAGACGCTATTACACGACTCGCACAAATGGCTCGTGCTGCTGGTATTCATTTAATTATAGCTACGCAGCGTCCGTCTGTTGATGTTATTACTGGTATTATTAAAGCAAATATTCCCTCCCGGATTGCCTTTAGTGTTTCATCGCAAACAGATTCCCGTACAATACTTGATTCTGGTGGAGCCGAGAAGCTATTAGGCAGAGGAGATATGTTATTTCTTCCCGTTGGACAATCTAAACCTATGAGAGTTCAAGGAGCATTTCTATCTGATGAGGAAGTAGAGAGGATAGTTGATCATTGTATTGAACAGCAAAAGGCTTCTTATCAGGAAGAAATGATACCAGAGGATACAAATGAGGTTTCTGAAGAAGTAGCTGATGAACTATATGATGATGCCGTTCAATTGATAACAGAAATGCAAAGTGCTAGTGTTTCAATGCTCCAGCGCAGGTTTAGAATCGGTTATACACGTGCTGCAAGGCTAATTGATGCAATGGAAGATAGAGGGATAGTCGGCCCATATGAAGGAAGTAAACCCAGAACAGTATTGATTTCACAATCCAATGAGGAACGATCATCCTAAAGATTACTGACAGTACGTGTTCAAATAGGAGGATAAAAGGATCGAGATGTTCGCGGCAGCGTAGTTCCAGTACCGGAACGTATGCAATTAATCCGTGAAGAATCTAGCATGCAGGAAAATGTTATTCCTTTCCAAGGAGCAAAAAAAGCAAACCAACGAGTTTCACGTGTAGTGTGTGGTGACTTCGACGTTCGAAACAGGACAAGCAAAGCTTCAGCGGATACACAACGCATGTAGAAACAGTACTTTTCTTTTTCAAGGACGTGGTGTCGGTACTTAGTCGAAGACCCCTTATCCCAATATGTCATTTTTACTGGACTTTTTGAACATCCTCTAATAGAAAAAGGCAGTGTGTTCCATATTAGATGGAACATACTGTCTTTTTTAGTTTTTCGTATTTAATGATAAGAAAATGGTAAAATTAAGAGGAAATGAAAAAACATGAAGAAAACTTCCTATTTCTATTTAATTATTTTAGTAATAGTGGTATATTAATGACGGACAAAATAGTCATACGTCAGAGGTCAGATCTCTATAGTTAATTTGAAGACTATTAATCAAGGGGGGGCTACATGTCGATTAAAACGGATTCAAGACATTTATATTTGCAAGTAATTGATGAGATTAAACGAGATATTGAAAGCGGTAAATATAAAGAAAGAGAAAAACTGCCATCTGAATTTCAATTGTCAAAGCAATTAGGAGTGTCACGTGCAACCTTAAGAGAGGCCTTACGCATATTAGAGGAAGAAAATGTAGTCCGACGGCGTCATGGTGTAGGTACTTTCGTTAATCCAAAGCCGATTTATTCGTCTGGCATAGAGCAATTAAATAGTGTTACTTATATGATAGAGCAATCAGGAAAAACTGCGGGCTCGCAGTACTTAACCACAGAAATTCTTGAGGCAACTGAAGAAGAACGTAAAAGATTCTCACCTAAAAAGCTTGGTTCGCTTGCGAAAATTGAAAGAGTTCGTACAGCTGATAATAAACCAGTGGTGTTTTGCATTGATAAGGTACCGGAAAATTTGATACCACTGGATCGTGTGCATAGGGTGGATTCGTTATTCAAGTTAATGGAGGAATACGCAGATAAACACATCGCCTATGCTGTTACCTATATCGAACCGATAGGCTATCATGAACGGATTTATGATATTTTGAACTGTGATCCTGAACAATCATTACTATTATTAAAGCAAATGCACTATACAGCTGACGATGAACCCGTATTATATTCCTCCAACTATTTTCGCTCGGATGTGTTCAGCTTTCATGTTCTTAGGAAACGGATGTAAAGGGATATTTTGGAGGCTTTTAGGAGGTGATTTTTTAAAGAAGGTTATATCAGCTTTATGAATTAAAAAAATTAATTTTATCCAAAACGGGGGTATTTAGATTGAAAAATCGTAAATTTATTTTAATGTTTGCTTTACTGTTTTGCATTGGTATGATTTTAACAGCTTGTGGTGGCGGAGAATCTGATGAAGGAAACGGAAATACTGACAGTGGTTCTGACAACGAAGCATCAGATGAAAAAGAATCATCAGATTTTAGTGCTGCGATGGTAACAGATATTGGTGGTGTAGACGATAAATCATTTAACCAATCAGCATGGGAAGGTTTAACTGCTTGGGGTGAAGAGCAAGGGCTTACAAAAGGTAATGGTATAGACTATGCTCAATCAGATGAAAAAGCTGATTATATACCAAACCTTAATCGTCTTATTCGTGAGGAGTACAATTTAGTTTTTGGAATTGGCTTTGAATTGAAAGAAGATCTTCAAAAAGTTGCTGAACAGTACCCTGATACAAACTTTGCTTTAGTTGATGATACAATTGATGCACCAAATGGAGTGAGCATCCTATTTAAAGAACATCAAGGCTCGTTTTTGGTTGGTGTAGCTGCTGCAGAAAAAACGAAAACGAATAAACTTGGATTTGTTGGTGGAATTGATTCTCCTTTAATTAATAAATTTGAATCAGGTTTTATCGCGGGTGCCAAATCTGTTAATCCAGATATTGAAGTGGAAGTAGAATATGCAGAATCATTTGGAGATCCTGCAAAGGGTAAAATCATTGCCTCAAACATGTACAATAACGATATTGATATTATTTACCATGCTTCTGGTGGTACTGGAAATGGTGTGTTTAATGAAGCAAAAGATCTTAAACAAAATGATCCTGAACGTGAAATCTGGGTTATTGGGGTAGATCGTGACCAGCATGATGAGGGAATAATTGATGATTATAATGTTACGTTAACTTCCATGGTGAAACGTGTAGATGTAGCTGTTCAAGATGTAGCTAATCAAGCAATGAATGGTGAATTCCCTGGTGGAGAATTATTAGAATTTGGTCTGGAAGAAGATGCGATAAGTGTAGCTTCAACAAACGAAGAAGCAATGACGGAAGATATCATTAGTGCAGTTAATGAATGGCAAGAAAAAATTCTAAACGGCGAAGTGGATGTACCTCAAACACGTGAAGAAACGCAAATCTTTGTAGACTCACTTTAATACAATTGAAAAAGGCTGATTCTATCAGCCTTTTCCGTAATTAATATGTTGCAATAAGTAAGCGCAAGTCTAAAAAAAGTTTTCAAATAAAGGGGATAATTTTTAAATTGTCCTTTTTATTTGACAATTTTCTAAAACATTATTTTATAATAACGTGCTCAAAAAGGGGTGAATATTAGTGGAATATGTAATTGAAATGATAAACATTCGAAAGGAATTCCCGGGCATTGTCGCAAATGATAATATAACGATTCAATTAAAAAAGGGAGAGATTCATGCATTATTAGGTGAAAATGGTGCTGGTAAATCTACCCTGGTGAATGTACTCTTTGGTTTATATCAACCGGAAAAAGGAGAAATTCGTGTAAATGGAAAGAAAGTAAATATTACGAATCCTAATATAGCTAATGATTTGGGGATTGGGATGGTTCATCAGCATTTTATGCTAGTAGAACCGTTTACCGTAACCCAGAATATTATTCTAGGTAGTGAACCCACCAAAAGGGGTAAAATTGATATTAAAAAGGCTGAGAAAGAAGTTCAGGAATTATCGGATAAATACGGGCTTAAAGTAGATGCTACTGCAAAAATAAGTGATATTTCGGTTGGAATGCAGCAACGAGTAGAAATATTAAAAACCCTTTATCGTGGTGCAAAAGTGCTGATTTTTGACGAACCTACAGCTGTATTAACCCCTCAGGAAATTAATGAACTTATCGAAATAATGAATTCATTAATTGCAGAAGGAAAATCTATCATTCTAATTACACATAAATTGAAAGAAATCATGCAGGTCTGTGATCGCTGTACCGTTATACGTAAGGGAAAAGGCATTGGTACTGTAAATGTTGCAGAAACAAGTGTTACCGAGTTAGCATCACTTATGGTAGGGCGGGATGTGATTTTTAAAACAGTTAAGAAGCCAGCAGAACCAAAGGATATCGTATTGAAAGTAGCAAATCTTGTTGTAAAAGATTCCCGAAAAGTAGAAATGGTTAAGGATTTGCACCTTGATATACATGCTGGTGAAATTGTTGGGATAGCAGGTATAGATGGAAATGGTCAGACTGAATTAATTGAAGCGATCACAGGATTAAAGAAAAGCGAATCCGGTTCTATAACACTAAACAACAAAAACATAAAAAATTTATCTCCACGAAAAGTTACTGAAAGTGGTATTGGGCATATTCCGCAAGATCGTCATAAATATGGACTCGTGCTAGATTATCCGATTGGAGCAAATATAGTTCTGCAAACATATTATCAGAAACCATTTTCCAAAGCGACAGTCCTAAATTATAAAGAAATTTATCAGAAAGCAAAAGAATTAATAGATGAATTTGATGTTCGAACACCAAGCGAATTTTCAAAAGCAAGATCGCTTTCAGGAGGTAATCAGCAAAAAGCCATTATAGGTCGTGAAATAGATCGTTCACCTGATTTACTGATTGCAGCACAGCCTACAAGAGGATTAGACGTTGGAGCAATTGAATTTATCCATAAAAAGTTAATCGAAGAACGGGATAAAGGACGAGCTGTTTTATTAGTCTCTTTTGAGTTAGATGAAATTCTCGATGTCAGTGATCGAATCGCTGTCATGTTTGACGGTAAGATTGTGGCAAATCTAAGACCAGAGGATACGAATGAACAGGAGCTTGGACTTTTAATGGCAGGCAGTCATATAAATGGGGCAGGTGAAGCAAATGACACAAAATAATAAGTTATTCACCATTTTAATACCAATTATTTCGGTTTTACTTGGCTTAATTGTTGGAGCAATCATTATGCTTGTCTCAGGGTATAACCCGGTCATAGGATATACAGCACTTTGGAATGGTGCATTTGGTGATGCCTTTACAATAGGGGAAACAGTTAGACGAATTACGCCTTTAATCCTCACAGGTCTCGCTGTCGCATTTGCATTTCGTACTGGATTATTTAATATTGGTGCAGAAGGACAAGTTATCGCTGGATGGCTGGCAGCAGTTTGGGTAGGATTAGCCTTAGATGCTCCTATGATTATTCATTTGCCTTTAGCAATCTTTGCAGCTATCATAGCTGGTGCGTTTTGGGGATTTATACCAGGAATTTTAAAAGCAAAATTAGGTGTTCATGAAGTAATTGTTACAATCATGATGAATTATATTGCTCTATTTTCTGCAAATGAAATCATCAGAAGTGTATTAACTGATCAGAAAACTACAACAGAATCTATACATCCTTCAGCATCGTTAGCATCTGAATGGCTGCAAGGCATAACGTATTTTTCCCGAATGCATTATGGTATTTTAATTGCATTATTCGCTGCTATAATCATGTGGTTTCTTATTCAACGAACCACAATTGGTTATGAATTAAAATCTGTCGGATTCAATCAACATGCATCTAAATACGCTGGAATGAATGTTAGTAAAAATATTATCTTATCCATGGTCATTGCAGGTGCATTTGCAGGATTGGCTGGTGCTATGGAAGGACTCGGCACATATGGCACAATTTCTGTTATGTCAGGGTTTACAAACCTGGGATTTGATGGAATTGCTGTTGCTTTACTCGGAGCAAACACTGCATTAGGGGTTGTGTTTGCAGCAATTTTGTTCGGTGTGTTAAAAGAAGGGGCAGGACAAATGCCTACTGGTGCTGGTGTACCAACTGAATTGGTTGATATTATTATTGCTCTTATTATTTTCTTTGTTGCCTCCAGTTATATTATTCGCTGGATCTTACTTCGTTTTAAAAAGGAGGGGAACTAAATGATTGAGTTATTACAATCACTTATTCCAACCGTACTATTTTATTCAGCTCCCCTAATATTAACGGCGCTTGGCGGAGTGTTCAGTGAACGTTCTGGAGTAGTAAATATTGGTTTAGAAGGGTTAATGGTAATGGGAGCATTTGTCGGAATTGTATTCAATCTTACATTTGCTGATGTATTTGGATCATGGACACCGTGGATTTCTATTATAGTTGCATGCATTATTGGTGCCATGTTTTCCGTTATACATGCTGTAGCATCTGTATCTTTTAATGCAAACCAGGTTGTCAGTGGTGTGGCAATTAACATGTTAGCTTTAGGTGTAGGTGTATATTTAACAAAGCAATGGTACGGAAAAGGCCAAACCGATATGGTTCAAGAGCCCTTTTTCAGAACGGATATTCCAGTTTTAGCTGACATACCATTACTGGGACCGGTCTTCTTTCAAGGTATTTATGTAACCTCGTATATAGCTATTCTATTAGCCTTTACAGCCTGGTATGTTTTATATAAAACGCCATTTGGCTTGCAACTACGAGCTGTTGGTGAACATCCAATGGCCGCAGATACAAACGGAATAAATGTTTATAAAATGCGTTATATTGCAGTAATTCTCTCCGGTGCATTAGGCGGTTTGGGAGGTTCAGTATTTGCGCTAACCATTGTATCGAATTTCTCGCATTCTACGATTGTAGGACAGGGTTTTATGGCTTTAGCAGCAGTTATTTTTGGAAAGTGGCATCCATTAGGAGCGATGGGAGCTGCACTGTTCTTTGGATTTGCCCAAAGTCTAAGTGTGATTGGTGGCAGTATACCACTTCTTGAAAGTGTACCACAGGTATTCTTACTTATTGCTCCATATGTATTAACCATTCTTGCGTTAGCTGGATTTATCGGTCGTGCAGAAGCACCACGAGCAAATGGAGAACCATATATTAAAGGAAGTAGATAGAAAATACTGGATTGACTTGTTATGTATTCATAGCAAGTCAGTTTTTTTTTGGCAGTTAAGAAAGCATAAAATACTTCTTACTGCATAAGTGCAGGCTTTGTGCTGTCATCTAAGAACATGGTGACAACCAAGTTTTCTAACCGTATAATGGATGATAAATGGTAAATATGTGCAGAATAAACTAGATAATAATGTACTGGAGGATATTTAATGAATAAAATCGAAGAAAAAGTGATGAGTAAAAATGGCTTGAACATCCATTTTATCCAAAGTAATAAGTATAAAACGATAAACATAGTTGCAAAATTAAAAGCACCGTTGAGGCGTGAAACCATAACCAAAAGAGCCTTACTCCCATATGTTTTAAAACAGGGAACAAAAAGCTACCTAAGCAGGAAGGATCTGCAACTGAAACTGGATGAATTGTATGGGGCAATACTTTCGGTTGATGGGTCAAAAAAAGGGGAAAGTCACGTCATTAGTTTTCGTCTGGAGCTGGCCAATGAGAAATTCATCCCGGAGGAATCAGCCATTTTGGATGATGGTTTAGCTTTATTCCGTGAGCTTATATTTCAGCCAAATGCTTCCAATAAAGCCTTTGATGAAAATATAATAAACCGCGAAAAAGCTACATTAAAACAAAAAATGAATGCAATAAAAGATGATAAAATGAGCTATGCAAATATGCGATTAATTGATGAAATGTGCGAAGGTGAGCCTTATCAATTACATGTTCATGGCTATGAAGAGGATTTAAGCTCCATAACTGCTGAAAATTTATATGAATATTATAAAACAATGCTGACAGAAGATCTGTTGGATATTTATGTGTTGGGTGATTTTAACGAAAAAATAGTCGATGAAAAAATTAGAACCACGATGGAACGAAGCGAAATAAAAGGAACTAATCAACAAAGCACTTCTAAAAAAAACCAAATAGCCGAGCCGAAGGAAGTGATAGAAAAACAGAACATCCAACAGGCAAAGCTGCATATAGGCTACAGGACAAATACTACGTATCGTGATGAAGACTATTTTGCTTTGCAAGTATTTAATGGACTTTTCGGTGGATTTCCAAGTTCTAAACTATTTATTAATGTGCGGGAAAAAAATAGCCTTGCATACTATGCTGCTTCTCGTATTGAAAGTCAAAAAGGTTTATTGCTGTTGTTCAGTGGTATTGCACCAGCTGATTTTGAACAAGCAAGAGAGATTATTAAATTGCAGTTAACTGCAATGAAAGATGGGGATTTTACGGAAGAGGAAATGGGTGAAACAAAGGACTTGATTGTAAATCAAGTCCTTGAAACAATTGATCACCCACAAGGATTAATTGAGCTCTTGTATCAACAGGTTTTAGCGGAGAAAAAAACTTCCCCTGAACAAATCATAGAAAACATCAAAAAAGTAACCAAAGATGACGTTATTAAGCTTGCAGCTAAAATAGAAGAAGATACGGTATATTTACTAACAAATGAGGGAGGCGCATCTAATGAATGAACAAACATATAAGTCAATAGCTGAGACGATATATTCCGAGAAACTGGATAACGGGTTAAATGTATTTTTATTTCCTAAACAAGAAATGGCAAAAACATATGGTTTATTTTCAACAAATTACGGCTCCATAGACCAAACCTTTATTCCCATTGGAGAAGAGGTTGCAGTCACTGTTCCAGAAGGTGTAGCACACTTTTTGGAACATAAATTATTCGAGAAAAAGGACCGCGATGTGTTTGCTGATTTTGGCAGACAAGGTGCCTCGCCAAATGCATATACATCATTTACAAAAACGGCTTATCTATTTTCGGCAACAAATCATATTGAAAAAAACGTGGAAACACTAATAGATTTTGTTCAGGATCCTTACTTTTCCGAGCAATCCGTTGAAAAAGAAAAAGGTATTATTGCACAAGAAATTAAAATGTATGATGATCAGCCGGACTGGCAGTCATTTATGGGAACAATTAAAGGTCTATTCAAGAATCATCCGGTAAATATCGATATTGCAGGTACAGTAGAATCAATTAATTCCATCACAAAAGATGACTTGTATACGTGTTATAACACTTTTTACCATCCGGGAAATATGACTTTGTTTATTGCTGGAAACTTTGATGCCAAAAGCATGATGGATTTAATTAGAAATAATCAGCAATCCAAGGATTTCAAAAAAATGAATGCTATTGAAAGAGAATTTCCAGAAGAGCCTGCAGAGGTCGCTAAGAAGAAAAATGAGATTATAATGCCAGTATCCATTCCGAAATGTACAATTGGAATTAAGGAATCTGCCACTGCATTAACAAAAGATGAATTTTTAATTAGAGATCTCCTTCAAAGTATGATTCTTGATTATTATTTTTCAAAAGGTGGTTCATTTTATCAAGAGCTATATAATGGAAATCTTATTGATGACAGCTTTCATTATGAAACAAACCTGGAGAAAAACTTTGGTTATACGTTAATAGGCAGCAATACAGAGCAGCCTGATCAATTTGCAGACAAAGTTAAAGAATTACTACTGAATACAAACACTGCATCATTTTCTGCTGAAGCTTTTGAGCGAATGCAAAAAAAGAAAATTGGTCAGCTTCTAAGGGCGATGAATTCATTAGAGTTTATAGCCAATAAATTTATTCATTATAATACGATGGGTATCGACCTGTTTGATGTAATTCCGGCAATACAAAAATTAACACTTCAGGAAGCGAATCAATTCGTTCAAAGTTGGATTAAAGAAGAAAATTTAGCATTATGTACTATCGTTGCAGAGTAGGGATTTATGATGGGGAAGAATGTATTGATTATCGGTGCCAGCGGAGATATTGGAATTGCTATTGCCAAGCGACTGGCAGATGAAGGCTATCAATTATTATTGCATTATAATAAGAACAGGGAAATGATTGATGTTTTCAGGAGCACAATAAATGATGATTGTGTGCTGACAGTAATCCAGGCTGATTTGAGGAATGAAACGGAAACGAAAAAGTTGCTTGTTGAACTGGTTTTTCCGGTAGATTATATTATTTTCGCAAGTGGTACAGCCCATTTTGGTTTATTTCAGGATACCTCTGAACAGATAATGGATGAGATGCTCACATTACATGTCAAGGCACCCTGGATGATTACAAAGCATTTACTGCCTGCCATGATCAGACAACAATTTGGTAAAGTTTTATTTATCACATCTATTTGGGGAGATCAGGGAGCAAGTAATGAAGTCATTTATTCCTCTGTGAAAGGTGCTCAGAATAGTTTTGTAAAAGCTTTGGCAAAAGAGGTTGCCCCAAGTGGTATCTCAGTGAATGCGATAAGTCCAGGTTTTATTGAAACCAAAATGAATGATAATTTAACGGATGAGGAAAAGGAAGCACTATTTAATGAAATACCTATGAATCGAGCAGGAAAAGCCAGTGAAGTTGCACATATTGCGCATTTTTTACTGGAGGATAAGTCCAGTTATATTCAAGGAGAAATAATAAATATGACTGGAGGCTGGTAGGCTGCATTCTAAGTTCAATTTAAAAACATGTATAAACAATAGAAAAAATCAAATACTATACATGTAAAATATTGAAGGAGGCAGATCTATGTCAGTTCTGGATAATTTCGATAATTGGAAAGGCTTTTTAGCAAATAAGCTGCAAACTGCACAGCAACAGGGGATGAGCCAACAAACGATTCAAAATGTTGCTCATGAAGTAGGAGACTATCTTTCCCAAAGTGTTGATGCAAAGAATAATGAAGAAGCCGTACTGCGGGAATTATGGAATGCAGCTTCTGAAGACGAGCAACAGGCAATTGCTAATACAATGGTTAAACTTGTACAAAATCAAGGAAATACAAGTCAATAAGTACTATTCAAAAGAGAGAAGCTGTATACTAAAAATACAGCTTCTTTTTATTTATGTGATTAATCTCTTTTCACTTGTCGTAAAATCATTTATTATAGAATATAGATTGCATATTTAAAATGGATTGGTTAACATGAATAAAGTATGTTAAAAAAGGAGTTAATTATGGAAAAAACAGAATGGTACCTTGAATATGAAATTCAAATGAACCGTCCTGGTTTACTCGGCGATATTTCGTCTTTATTAGGAATGTTGTCAATTAACATTATTACAATAAATGGAGTTGAAAATGGAAGAAGGGGTATGCTGCTTCTTTCAAAATATGATGAACATATAACTAGACTAAAATCAATATTACAAACAATGGACACAATTAAAGTAACGAAAATTCGAAAACCAAAGCTACGTGATAAATTGGCCGTACGTCATGGCAAGTATATTCATAGAGATGCAGGTGACCGTAAAACCGTGCGTTTTATACGGGATGAGTTAGGATTGCTTGTAGACTTTATGGCTGAGCTATATAAACAGGAAGGACATAAGTTGATAGGCATACGCGGATTGCCAAGAGTCGGTAAAACGGAATCAGTTGTAGCTGCAAGTGTTTGTGCCAATAAACGCTGGTTATTTGTTTCTAGTACTTTACTCAAACAAACTGTTAGAAGTCAGTTGATTGAAGGAGAATATAATAAAGATAATATTTATATCATCGATGGAGTTGTATCTAAAAGGCGATCAAATGAAAAACATTGGCAGCTGATACGGGAAATCATGCAACTTCCTAGCATTAAGGTCGTAGAACATCCGGATATTTTTGTTCAAGCTACAGAATATAATATGGATGATTTCGATTACATTATTGAATTACGCAGCCATGAGGATGAGGAAATTACATATGAACCTGTAGAAAAAGGACAATTCGGTCAGGAAAATGGCTTTTCTATGTTTGATTTTTAAAATGGATGGTGTTAGTTATGGAAATAGGTGCAAGATTAAAAGAAGCTAGAGAGGCAAATAATATTTCTTTGGATAGCTTACAGGAAACAACAAAAATTCAGAAAAGGTATTTACTGGCAATTGAAGAAGGGAACTTTCAAATCCTGCCAGGTAAGTTTTATGCACGGGCATTTATTAAAGAATATGCGAATGCTGTTGGTTTGGATCCAAACGATCTGTTAGAGGAATATAAAGAAGAAATCCCTAAATCTGAAGAGGAAAGCGATCTTCAATATACAAGGATACAACGATCAAGAAAAGAAAATAGAACTGACAAAAATCCAGCCATTTTCTCTATCATACCAACGATCATTGTAGTTTTATTAATTATTGGTATTTTCTTTGTTGGCTGGTATCTGATTAAGGAAACTATGTCTGGAGATGATTCCTCCCCACAAGAAGAACCAAATGATAATATTTATATTAAAAATCCGGATGATAAAGAGGAGCAAAACAATAATCCGGAAGATGAAGAATCAAAAGATACAGAAGGCTCAAATTCTGAGGAAACGCATGGAGACGATCAGGCAGAAGAGGGGTTTAAGTCCGAATTAACCCTTGTAGAAGAAGGTACTGGATCAGCGCCAGTATCGGTATTTGAATTAAATAATCCAGGAGATGAAGTCTTATTAACAATTGAATCAGAAGGATATTCATGGTTGGATGTAAAAAATGGAAATGATGAAGTGTTTTATAGTAAAACCTTTTCCGAAGAAGAGCCAGCTTTGGAATTGGATATGACCGGGGAAGATCGAATTTACCTTAATATCGGCCATGCACCAGATATTAAAGTCCAAATAAATGGCATTGAATTAGAGTATCCAGTTGATCCGAATCAATTTGTACTGCAAAGAATATGGATTGATGTTAATCAAGAAACTGAATAATATAGATAAACCCTTCCTTTTATCTGATATGGAGGGGTTTTATAACTTATATAAAAAGAGTTTTAGTGGATCAAGCTATAGGAGGAAAAATAAAGATGAATATACCAAATAAAATTACATTATCACGCATTTTTTTAATTCCAATTTTTATTATTTTATTAAGTATTCCATTTGATTGGGGAAAATGGAGTATCGGCGATGCAGCGTTGCCTGTAGCTCATTTTATTGCAGCTTTAATATTTATTATTGCTTCAGCAACAGATTGGGTTGATGGTCACTATGCCAGAAAATATAATCTGGTAACCAACTTAGGAAAATTTTTAGATCCACTTGCGGATAAGTTACTTGTATCAGCTGCCTTAATCTTATTAGTGGAAATGGGATTTGCACCAGCGTGGGTAACGATCGTTATTATTAGCAGGGAGTTTGCGGTAACCGGTCTAAGATTAGTTGCTGCCGGTGAAGGAATTGTTTTAGCGGCAGGAAGTATGGGAAAATTAAAAACAGCTACACAAATGATTGCCATAGCGGCCTTATTACTTCATAATTTTCCTTTTTCCTACATTGGTTTTCCATTTGGAACCATTATGTTATATATAGCTTTATTCTTTACGGTGTACTCTGGTATTGATTATTTTGTGAAAAATTGGCATGTAATGAGGGATTCTAAATAATGAGTCAGGCTAAAGCGGAAATTATTGCAGTTGGTACAGAATTGTTACTGGGACAAATAGCAAATACAAATGCGCAGTGGTTATCACAGCAGTTAGCTATGTATGGTATCAATGTTTTTAATCATGTAGTAGTGGGAGATAATTTAAAGCGGGTGGAAGATACATTTGCACTTGCAGAAAGCCGTTCAGATATAATAATTATAACGGGTGGTCTTGGTCCAACAGAAGATGATTTAACTCGGGAAGCATTTCAAAGCATATCTGATTTACAAATAGTAGAACACCATTCTTCCATGGAGAAGATACAACAGTTTTTTGATAAGCAAAATACTGTTATGACGCCTAATAACCGTAAGCAGGCGCGTGTCTTTAAAGGTGCTGAAGTGCTTGAAAATAAAGAAGGAATGGCACCAGGAATGATCCTAACCCATAATACTAAAACCTGGGTGTTCCTACCGGGCGTTCCTAGAGAAATGAAGCAGTTAGCTTCGGATAATGTTTTTCCATATCTTCAAAAACTAACTGGAACTAAAGAAATCATTAAATCAACCGTCCTTAAATTTATTGGAATAGGTGAATCAAAGCTAACACATGAACTAAGCGATATTATTGAGTCACAGAGCAATCCAACAATTGCCCCACTTGCGCAAAATGATGGTGTTGTAATCCGGCTTACAGCAAAAGAAAATTCGAAGGAAAAAATAGATCGATTAATTGAGAAATCAAAACAACAAATTCTTCGTAGAGTTGGAGATCACTTTTATGGTATTAATGATCAGACGCTTGAAGAAAGAGTAATAAATTTATTAAATAGCCAAAATAAACAGATAGCCTCAGCAGAGAGCTTAACCGGAGGGCTATTTACCAGTAAACTTATTTCGGTTAATGGTGCATCTGCAGTTTGTCTTGGTGGCATTGTCTGTTATGATACAAAAATAAAACAAGATGTGCTTGGAGTTTCTGAGGAGACATTAGTAACCAATGGTGCAATTAGTGCAGAATGTGCAATTGAAATGGCAGTAAATGTAAGAAAACAACTGGGTTCTGCTATTGGCATAAGTTTTACAGGTATTGCTGGTCCGAGCGTTGTGGAAGGTCATCCTATAGGAACTGTTTTCATATCCGTCAGCAATAATGACGGGGAAACCTTAGTTGAAAAATATACTTTCCAGGGTAATCGAAATATAATCAGACATAAAACAGTATTAAAAGGTTTGGAAATTCTTTTTAACTACTTAAAATAACAAAATACAGGGTTATTATGTAAAAGAAATTGCTTTTTAAGCATGCTATTCTACTCTATAATTCTATTTTACAGGTGAAAACACCTGTAAAATATGAGAACGTTTATTCGTTTTTTTCTTGGCAAATCGACAAAAACAATGTATGATATAAATAGGTAAATAAAGGAGGAAAAAACGGTGAGTGATAGAAAACAAGCTTTAGATATGGCGTTAAGACAGATAGAGAAACAATTTGGCAAAGGCTCTATTATGAAACTTGGTGAACAGGAGGGTCAAAAAATTGCAACAGTGCCCAGTGGTTCATTAGCATTGGATGTAGCGCTAGGAGTTGGCGGTTACCCCAGAGGTAGAGTTATAGAAATTTACGGTCCGGAGTCCTCTGGGAAAACGACAGTAGCATTACATGCAATAGCTGAAGCACAAAAAAAAGGCGGACAAGCTGCTTTTATAGATGCAGAACACGCGCTTGATCCTACCTATGCAAGAGCATTGGGTGTGGATATTGAGGAATTATTGCTATCACAGCCTGACACAGGCGAACAAGCCCTAGAAATTGCCGAAGCACTTGTGCGAAGTGGTGCAGTTGATATTATTGTTGTGGATTCCGTTGCTGCATTAGTTCCTAAAGCGGAAATTGAAGGGGAAATGGGCGATTCACATGTAGGTCTGCAGGCACGCTTAATGTCCCAGGCATTACGAAAGCTTTCAGGAGCAATTAACAAATCAAAAACTACTGCAATTTTTATTAACCAAATTCGTGAAAAAATAGGTGTAATGTTTGGGAATCCAGAAACGACACCTGGTGGACGTGCGCTTAAGTTTTATTCATCTGTCAGGCTGGAAGTGCGCCGTGCAGAAACGTTGAAACAAGGTAATGAAATCGTTGGAAATAGAGCAAGAATTAAAGTAGTCAAAAATAAAGTAGCACCACCATTTAAACAAGCAGAAGTAGATATCATGTATGGGGAAGGGATTTCAAAGGAAGGTGAAATTCTTGATATCGGGTCTGAGTTGGATGTTGTTCTCAAGAGTGGAGCGTGGTACTCCTATAATGAGGAAAGACTTGGTCAGGGCCGTGAAAATGCAAAACAATTTTTAAAAGAAAATCAGGAAATGATGGAAGAAATCCACAATGCCATCCGCAAACATTATAATTTAGATGAAGAAGATGAAGCAAAAGAGGACGCAATAGGTCAGGAAAGCTTTGATGTATAAAAAATTAAAAACTTCCTAATTATCAATTGATAATTAGGAAGTTTTTAATTTACTGCAAATCCTTTATTAAATACTTGTGGCGTTTTCTTGACATTCGTTATGTAGACAATTAAAATTAAAATGTATAATTTTATAATTTATTTATAAGATTTATTGTTATTTTTGCATTTTAAATGGGTACATGCCGACAATAATGAATTGTACAATTTTATAGCAATAGGAGGTGAAATCATGGACAATCCTTTAATCATCTCCATTTTGCTTGCTTTAATCCTTATCGTAGGTCTGTTTGTTGGTTATCTGATACGTAAATCGATTGCAGAAGCTAAAATTTCAAGTGCTGAAAACTTGGCTAAACAAATAGCTGAGGAAGCACACCGGAATGCAGAGGCTGCTAAGAAAGAGGCACTTCTTGAAGCGAAGGATGAGAATCATAAACTTCGCCAGCAGTCAGAAGAAGAATTGCGCGAACGCCGAGCGGAAGCACAAAAACAAGAAAATCGTCTAATGCAAAAAGAAGAAAATCTGGATAGAAAAGATGAAACATTAGACAAGCGTGAACTTTCGTTAGAGAAAAGAGAACAATCACTAGCAGAAAAACAACAACAAATTGATGAAATGGAAAGCAAAGTGGAAGCTATGAAAAAAGAGCAGCAAACGGAGCTTGAACGCATTTCAGGATATACAACAGACCAGGCTAGACAAATTATTTTAGAGCGCATTGAACAAGAGGTAACACACGAATCGGCACTAATGATTAAAGAAGCTGAAAATCGTGCCAAAGAAGAAGCTGATAAAAAGGCAAAAACTATTCTTTCGTTAGCCTTACAACGCTGTGCTGCGGACCACGTTGCAGAAACAACTGTATCCGTTGTAAACCTACCTAATGATGAGATGAAAGGTCGTATTATTGGCCGTGAAGGTCGTAACATACGAACACTGGAAACGTTAACTGGTATTGATTTGATCATCGATGATACACCAGAAGCAGTAATTTTATCTGGTTTTGATCCAATTCGAAGAGAAACTGCTCGTATGGCATTAGAAAAACTCGTTCAAGATGGTAGAATTCACCCTGCAAGAATTGAAGAAATGGTGGATAAATCCAGGCGTGAGGTTGATGAATATATACGGGAAATTGGTGAAGAAACAACATTTGAGGTTGGTGTACATGGACTGCATCCAGACTTAGTAAAAATACTTGGCCGTCTAAAATATCGTACAAGTTATGGTCAGAATGTCCTGAAGCATTCAACAGAGGTGGCATATCTCTCGGGATTGCTGGCTGCTGAATTAGGTGAAGATATTACATTAGCCAAGCGAGCAGGATTACTTCATGATATTGGTAAAGCAATTGATCATGAAGTTGAAGGAAGTCATGTTGAGATCGGTAAAGAGCTGGCAATGAAGTACAAGGAACATGGGGTTGTTATTAATTCGATTGCTTCTCACCATGGTGATGAAGAACCAACGTCCATCATTTCTGTTCTGGTAGCTGCAGCTGATGCATTATCCGCTGCACGCCCTGGTGCGAGAAGTGAGACATTGGAAAATTATATTAAACGATTGGAAAAGCTTGAGGAGATTTCTGAATCATTCACTGGTGTTGAAAAGTCATTTGCCATCCAAGCGGGAAGAGAAATTCGAATTATGGTTAAACCTGATGAAATTGACGACATTGAATCTGTTCGTATTGCACGGGATATTCGAAAACGAATAGAGGGAGAGCTCGATTATCCAGGTCATATTAAAGTAACTGTGATCAGAGAAACAAGAGCGGTTGAATATGCTAAATAAAGGCGGCTATATAGTCGCTTTTATTTTTTTATAAACTATGACATTACATATCCGTTATGAAAAACTATTAGAATTAAAAGCTGTTTTTTTAAAGGTTTAGAACTGCGCAATGCTCACCAGCCACCCGCGGAAAGCGTAGTGTATTTTCGGAGCGCTGTATTAGCACTCATCTTCTAAAAAGTGGAAGGAAGTCACACTAAAGCTAGATCGCATTTTATATCAACTGAAAATTTAAAAGCAGAAAAAAATCGAAATGAGCCTTATTAAAAAAGTTAGGATGATCATAAGATGAAGATTTTATTTATTGGAGATGTAGTCGGCTCTCCAGGAAGAGATATGGTACAAGAATATCTACCAAAATTAAAGGAAAAATACCGACCAAATGTAACGATTATTAATGGTGAAAACGCAGCAGCTGGAAAAGGAATAACGGAAAAGATTTATAAACAATTTTTGGAATGGGGAGCTCAAGTTATTACAATGGGTAACCATACATGGGATAAAAAAGAAATATTTGATTTTATTGATGACGCAAAATACATGATTCGACCGGCAAATTTCCCCTTTGGCAATCCAGGAAAAGGCATGGTTTTTATAAATGTTAATGGGGTAGAAGTAGCTGTGATTAATTTACAAGGGAGAACATTTCTATCTCCAGGTGACGACCCATTTCGTGAAGCTGATGTATTGATAGAGGAAGCGAAAAAACGCACGAATATTATTTTTATGGACTTCCATGCAGAAGCAACAAGTGAGAAACAGGCAATGGGTTGGTATGCTGATGGAAGGGTAAGTGCTGTTGTTGGTACACATACACATATTCAAACAGCAGATGAGCGTATTTTGCCGGAGGGAACCGCATATATATCAGATGCGGGAATGACGGGACCTTATGATGGAATTTTAGGTGTAGAAAGAGATGCAGTTATGAAACGATTTCTTACTTCAATGCCAGTACGTTTTGAAATAACAAAAAAGGGTAGTACACAGTTAAATGGTTGTATTGTTACGATAGATAATAAAAATGGAAAGGCAACAAATGTAGAACGAATATTAATTAACGACGATCATCCATTCTTTAGTTGATTTATTGAATGTTTTGAATTATTGATGCATAATAAGGTAATAAGCTAACATCCCCAAGAATATAGTAGCAATAGAAGTCTAATAGCAAATGAGGGAGGTACTAGTAATGGATGTATTAAAGGTTTCAGCAAAATCAAATCCAAATTCAGTAGCAGGCGCACTTGCAAACGTTTTACGGGAACGTGGTTCAGCGGAGATTCAGGCAATCGGAGCAGGGGCACTAAACCAGTCTGTTAAAGCGGTTGCCATAGCAAGAGGATTTGTGGCACCAAGTGGAGTCGATTTAATATGTATCCCAGCCTTTACCGATATTATGATTGATAATGAAGAACGAACAGCAATTAAGTTGATTATTGAGCCTAGATGATTAAAATTAATTTTTAGATAGTGTTACGTACCTGCGTAGCACTATTTTTATGTCAAATTTGTGAACCAAGAAGGGTTTTTGTTTGCGCATATATCAGATGTATTGTTAAATTTGGCTAAAGGCATTATACTTTACTAATGTACAGTTATACATATTTATATATGTTTAGGTAGAAAGGAGAATACTGATGAATGAAGCGCAACGGAAAGAACAAGCTCAGATAAAACAAGTAGACAATCCACATGATGGAACTTCTGATAAGCATAATATTGATCGTATTAAAAATACTTCAAGTGATGATATGATTGCTAAATACTTCCAATCAAATTATCAGCCACCAGATATAAAAAAAGCAAGAAAACGACGGAAAGAGGACGTTCAATTTCACTATGATTTTTCAATTCCAGAAGACATGGAGTATATTGGGAAAGGGAAAAAATTCCTGATACGAACGTACGGCTGCCAGATGAATGAACATGATACGGAAGTAATGGCTGGAATTTTAACAGAAATGGGTTATGAATCTACAAATGATACAAATGATGCTGATATCATCTTACTGAATACATGTGCAATTCGAGAAAATGCAGAAAACAAAGTATTTGGTGAAATCGGTCATTTAAAACCTTTAAAACTTGAAAATCCAGATCTAATCATAGGTGTTTGCGGTTGTATGTCACAGGAGGAGTCTGTTGTCGACCGTATTTTGAAAAAGCACCAGCATATTGATTTAATCTTTGGGACGCATAACATTCACCGGCTTCCGCATTTAGTAAAAGAGGCATTATTTGGAAAAGAAATGATTGTAGAAGTATGGTCAAAAGAAGGTGACATTATTGAAAACCTTCCAAAAGCTCGTAAAGGTAAAATTAAAGCATGGGTTAATATTATGTATGGTTGTGATAAATTCTGTACGTACTGTATCGTTCCAATGACACGAGGTAAGGAACGTAGCCGTCGACCAGAGGATATTATCCAAGAGATTCGCCATTTAGCTGCACAGGGCTACCAGGAAGTTACATTACTTGGTCAAAATGTAAATGCATATGGAAAGGATCTCGAAAACATAACATATGGTTTAGGGGATTTAATGGATGCTATTCGTAAAATCGATATACCACGTGTTCGATTTACAACTTCACACCCGAGGGACTTTGACGATCGCTTGATTGAAGTATTAGCACAAGGCGGCAACTTACTCGATCATATTCATTTGCCAGTACAATCCGGAAGCAGTGAAGTATTGAAAAAAATGAATCGGAAGTATACAAGAGAGGATTATCTTGACCTGGTTCGTAAAATCCGCAAAGCAATGCCTAATGCAACGCTTACTACAGATATAATTGTTGGTTTTCCTAATGAAACAGAAGAGCAATTCGAAGAGACAATTACATTAGTGGAAGAGGTTGGTTTTGAAGCAGCCTATACGTTTATTTATTCGCCTCGTGAAGGTACCCCGGCAGCACGTAAAAAAGATGATGTACCTGAAGAAGTGAAGAAGCAACGCTTATACCGTTTAAACGAACTCGTAAACAAACAATCAGCAGCATCAATGAAAGCATATGATAAAAAAGTTGTTAAAGTCTTAGTTGAAGGCGAAAGTAAAAAAGATCCGGATGTTCTTGCGGGGTATACAGAAAGAAATAAATTGGTCAACTTTAAAGGACCGAAATCTGCCATTGGAAAAATAGTTGAAGTTAAAATAACTGAAACGAAAACATGGTCCCTAAATGGTATAATGGTAGAAAATACAGTTGAGGTGAACTAACATGGCTGAATACACTCGTACACAAATATTAGATGAAGCAAAAAAACTAGCAGAAATGCTTGCAAATACAGAAGAAATTGACCGATTTAAACAAGTAGAAGCAAAAATAAACGAAAATAAAAAGGTACAGCAATTAATCCAACGAATTAAAACATTACAAAAACAAGCTGTTAATTTTCAAGCCTATGAAAAAACAGAAGCTTTAAAAAAAGTTGATGCTGAAATTGAACGGCTTCAAGAAGAAATCGATGAAATTCCAGTAGTCCAGGAATTTAAAGAGACACAAATTGTTGTTAATGATGTATTGCAATTAGTATCAGGCACAATTGCCAGAGAAGTTACAAACAATGTAATTGAATCTACTGGTGGCGATGTTTTAGCAGGTGAAACGGGCTCTAAGTCACAAAACAGCATGAGCTGTGGTCATTAATACCAAAAACCAAGTGAGGAACGGAATTTCCCGCTTGGTTTTTTTCTCGTCTCAAAGCTGACTTACAGTAATAAACGTATAATAATTAATACTTTCCTCTCTTTCATAAAAGAGCTATGCACTTTAGGTGTTTGTCTTGCATAAAATGACTATGAAAAAAGAGGAGGTAAAGTAATTATGACTTTTCTTGATAAAGACTATAGAGAAATCATCACAAAAGCAGTTATTGGCAAGGGAAAAAAGTTTACACAGGAATCCCACTCGGTATCGCCATCACATAGACCTACGAGTATTTTAGGGTGCTGGGTGATTAATCATTTATATAATGCGAAGAAAAAATCAGAAGATACAGTAGAAATTAATGGAAGTTATGACATTAATATTTGGTATTCCTATAACGATAATACAAAAACAGAGGTAGTAACAGAAAGGGTTACCTACTCCGATGTTATCCCGCTTTCCGTCAAAGATGATAATTGCATTAATGATGAGTTTGATGTTATTGCAAAAGTAGTACAACAGCCAAACTGCCTGGAATGTAAGATATCAAATAAAGGGCATAAAATTGTGGTTGAAATTGAACGGGAATTCATTGTACAGGTGATTGGCGAAACAAAACTTTCGGTAAAGGTTAATCCAAAATGGGAAAATGATGACGATGACGATGATTCATGGGGATTTGAATTGACAGATGACGAATTGGAAGATGTGAAACCGGATTTTTTAGGTAAAAAAGATTAATAAACTTACGAGGGATAAATTCTCTCGTAATTTTTTTGGCAGTAAAGAAATTTATCCATATTTCTTTATAAGTAATACTTCGCAACAAATACCATCATAAACAAAAAGCAATTTCTCGCCTGAATTAATACATCACTCAGAACGATTTAACCTTAGAGCAAAAGGGTTTGTGAGGAAATAAAATTCACTTTCAAGCATTCCTTTAACGATTGCCAAGTTTGCTAATTTCATTTTCTATTCATCTTGCTATTTGAAAATATGTTATAATGGTATAAGAATATTATACGGTTTTTGGAGGATTAAACATGGCAAAACACACACCAATGATGGAGCAATATATAAATATTAAAGCAGCGCATAAGGATGCTTTTTTATTTTTTCGATTAGGCGATTTTTATGAAATGTTTTTTAATGACGCAATCGTTGCCTCAAAAGAATTGGAAATTACATTGACAAAACGTGATTCCGGACAAAAGGAACCCATCCCAATGTGTGGAGTTCCATATCATGCAGCCGAAAATTACATAAAAGTTTTAATAGATAAGGGATATAAAGTTGCTATTTGTGAACAAGTGGAGGATCCAAAAACAGCAAAGGGTGTCGTGAAAAGGGAAGTTGTACAACTTATTACTCCAGGAACGGTGATGGAAAGTAATATGCTTCATGAAAATGAAAATAACTACATTGCTAGCCTTTCCCATTTCAACGATGGTTCCTATGTAATCGTTTATAATGATTTATCAACAGGTGAAAATCGTCTCGCTCTTTTTACACAGGGGTGGGATGCTGTAATTCATGAATTATACAATCAGCCGATAAAGGAAATTGTAATTTCCTCTAATTTACCAGATGATATGCAAGAACAATTGCGTGAACGGTTAAATGTCACTTTATCGTATCAGGATGAAGTGAACTTCAATGCGGAGTATCGAAATCTATCTGAAAATTTAAATGATGAACGTCTGATGAAGGCGTTTAGTCGATTATTAAATTATGTTCAACATACACAGAAGCGCTCACTTGATCATCTGCAGCAAGCGGAAGTAATTGAATTAAATGATTACTTATCACTTGATATGTATTCCAAACGTAATCTTGAATTGACCGAAACGATTATAAAAAAAGAAAAGCATGGCAGTCTTTTATGGGTGCTTGACAGAACAGTAACAGCAATGGGGTCAAGGATGCTGAAAAAATGGCTGGAACGCCCTTTATTAAATAAAAAAACAATTGAAGAAAGACTGGAAATTGTAGAAGGTTTTTATCAAGGCTTCATGGAAAGAGATTCATTACGTGAAAAATTAAAATCAGTATATGATTTAGAACGACTTGCCGGTCGAATTGCTTTTGGTAATGTTAATGCACGAGACCTTATTCAATTAAAGCAATCGTTGGAGAGAATCCCACAAGTAAAAACGATATTAAGCCAGTTTGAGCAAACACAAATGAAAAAACTGGCTCAAGAGCTTATATTTCCTGAACACTTAATAGACTTATTGGATAAGAGTATAGTAGATGATCCACCAGTATCTATTAAAGAAGGATCAATAATTAGGGATGGCTACAATGAACAGCTTGATAAGTATAGATATGCTAGTGAAAATGGTAAAAGGTGGATTGTAGAATTAGAACAAAAGGAAAAACAAGAAACAAAAATTAGATCACTTAAAATCGGCTATAACCGAGTGTTCGGATATTATATTGAAGTTACTAAAGCTAATCTGCATTTACTTCCAGAAGGAAAATATGAGCGAAAACAAACACTTACCAATGCTGAACGTTATATAACACCAGAATTAAAAGAAAAAGAACAGCTTATTCTAGAAGCAGAGGAAAAAAGTGTAGATTTAGAATACAGCCTATTTATTGAAATTCGCGAACAAATTAAAGAATATATTCCTGAGCTCCAGCATTTAGCTGATATGGTTAGTAAGATTGATGTTTTACAAGCATTTGCAACAGTCAGTGAAGCTAATAATTATAAGCGGCCTCAGTTTGTCGACAAACGATTAGCTATAAAAAACGGTCGACACCCAGTGATAGAACAGGTTATGAAGGACGGTTCATTTGTACCCAATGATGTTTTACTAGATGATAGTAAAAATATGTTATTAATTACCGGTCCAAATATGTCAGGTAAAAGTACATATATGCGACAGCTGGCTCTTACAGTTATTATGGGGCAGATTGGCTGTTTTGTTCCCTGTGACAATGCAGATCTAATCCTATTTGATCAAATATTTACACGGATTGGTGCTGCAGATGATCTGGTATCAGGTCAAAGTACGTTTATGGTGGAAATGCTGGAAGCTAATCATGCGATTACAAACGCAACCGAAAAAAGTTTAATTATATTCGATGAAATCGGGCGTGGGACAAGCACTTATGACGGAATGGCGCTGGCGCAGGCAATTGTGGAATATATTCACAACAATATCCATGCCAAAACTTTATTTTCGACACATTACCATGAGCTGACAGTATTGGAAGAATCACTTTCCAGGTTGAAAAATATTCATGTCCGAGCAGAGGAATATGAAGGAAATGTTGTATTTCTTCATCAAATTAAGGATGGTGCAGCTGATGAGAGCTATGGTATTCATGTTGCTAAGCTTGCAGAACTGCCTGAAACTCTAATTGAACGGGCAAGCACAATCTTGCAGCAATTGGAAAGTGAGGATTTGCCAACATTGCAGACACGGAAAATAGATGCTGGTCAGTTATCATTTTTTGTGGAAGAAGAAAAACCAGCCAAAAAAGAAAAAGTGGGAGTATCACATGAGAAAGTGATCAATGAGCTAAAGCGTTTAAATCTATTTGAAATGACACCATTGGAAGCAATGAATGAATTATATAAACTGCAAAAAGAAGCTAAGAAATAGTTTTTATAGAAGGGATTGTTTACATGAAAATCGTACAATTGCCTGATGAATTAGCTAATAAAATAGCTGCTGGTGAAGTTGTTGAAAGACCGGCATCTGTTGTGAAGGAATTAGTCGAAAACAGCATTGATGCAAACAGTACATGGATTAAAATTGAAATTATGGAAGCTGGATTACAGCAAATCAAAATTACTGACGATGGAGATGGTATGTCACAAGAAGACTGTGAACGAGCTTTCCTTAGGCATGCAACAAGTAAAATTAAACATGAAAGTGATTTATTCCATGTAAAAACATTAGGCTTTCGGGGTGAAGCTCTTGCAAGTATTGCCTCTGTAAGCAGATTAACGCTTAAAACTTCACAGGGTGATGAAGCTGGCACCCTATTAACCTTAGAAGGTGGAAAAGTAACACAGAAAAAGAAAAGTGATGCGAGAAAAGGAACAGAGTTTTTTGTAGAGGACTTATTTTTTAATACACCAGCACGCTTAAAATACATGAAAAATCTTCATACAGAGCTTGGTCATATTACTGATCTGTTAAATAGAATGGCATTAGCGCATCCAGAAATAAGGTTTGAAGCAACACATAACGGAAAAGGCTTATTTAAAACGTCCGGAACGGGAGATTTACTTCAGGTAATAGCAAATGTCTATGGAATGGGGATAGCAAAAAAAATGCTTCCCATCAATAATAAAACAATAGACTTTTCTATCGAAGGTTATATTGCAAAACCAGAAGTGACTAGAGCATCACGTAATTATATAACAACAATTATAAACGGACGTTACATTAAAAGCATTCCGCTTACACAGGCAATCATTCGTGCATACCATACTTTACTGCCGATCGGAAAGTTTCCCATTGCCGTTCTGTCAATAAACATGGATCCTATTTTAGTGGATGTAAACGTACATCCTACAAAATTGGAAGTCCGCTTTAGTAAGGATAGAGAGTTATTTACTTTACTTGAAGAAACGATTCGAACTAAATTCAGAGAAATAACTCTGATTCCAGAATTACAGCAAAAACCAATACCGAAAGAAAAGTCTGTACAACATACAATGAATTTTGATCGCTCTAAACCTAAGAATGATACTGTAATAAATTGGGAAACAGATAGAGAAGTACATGAAAAGCAGCCGGAAATCAGGCAAACACAAGGACAGGATTACGACGAACAACAGAATGTTACAAAAGAAAATACTTTAGCGGAACCTATAAAAAATGAGATAAGCCAAGGGATGGAAAAAACTAACATCCCTGAAGAAATAGCATCAAAACAGCGCATTCCCGCAATGTATCCTATTGGTCAACTACAGGGAACTTATATACTGGCTCAAAATGAAAATGGCTTATATATGATAGATCAGCATGCGGCTCAAGAGCGAATCAAATACGAGTTCTTTAAAAAAAAACTAGGTAATACGATGAATGAAGCACAGGAATTATTGCTGCCTTTAACATTTGAATTTTCGAAGCAGGAAGCAATTTTTATTGAGCAATATAAAGAACAATTAGAACGGGTTGGCTTATTTTTTGAATCATTTGGTCACCAAACTTATGTTATCCGTTCTCATCCTAACTGGTTCCCAACAGGATTTGAAGAAGAGGTTATACGAGAAATGATCGAACAAATTATGACGGAGGCAAAAATCAATATAGAGTCCATTAGGGAAGATGCAGCAATTTTAATGTCATGTAAACGATCAATCAAAGCAAATCACTATTTAAATAATGAGGATATGTTTCGATTACTGGAAGATTTACGTCAAACAACAGACCCATTCACATGTCCCCATGGAAGACCGATTATCGTACATTTTTCTTCCTATGAACTGGAAAAAATGTTCAAACGTGTGATGTAGAAATGTATAAATAGAATATACCTTGCTAAAGCTATGGGAAAAGGACAAGCGAGGTGTATGATGGAAAATCAAAAGCTTATTAATTTCCTAAACCAATTATTATCAAACTACTTTGTAATGTACGTCAAATTACACCGATATCATTGGTTTGTTCAAGGAAGGCATTTTTTTCAATTGCATGAGACATTTGAAGAAATGTATAACATGGTTGCAAATGATCTGGATCAGATTGCTGAGCGAATTTTAATGATAGATGGAAAACCATTAGCAACAATGGTTAAATATTTAAAAGAAACAACGTTGAAGGAAGCTAATGCTGATGATAAAGAGGATGAAATGATTCTTCAATTAGTTAAGGATTATGAACAAATTATTTTAGAAATTCAGAAGGAAGGTCTTCTGCTTGCAAGTAAACAGGAAGATAATCCGACGGAGGATATGTTAATTTCCATACAAGCAAAACTGGAGAAGTACGTCTGGATGCTTCATGCATATCGTGCATATGAATAAATCAATATAATCTAGGGGAATACTAATGAAAAACAATGTAATTGCGATTGTCGGACCAACTGCTGTTGGTAAAACAAAACTAAGCATTGAGCTTGCTAAAAGGTTTAACGGGGAAATAATCAGTGGGGATTCCATGCAGGTTTATAAAGGTATGGATATTGGTACAGCGAAAATAAGCAAGCGTGAAATGCAAGGAATTCCCCATCACATGATTGATCTTAAAAGTATGGATGAAGAATTTTCTGTCGCTGATTTTCAATTCTATGTTAGGAAATATACTGATGAAATTATTGCACGTCACAAACTGCCAATAATTGTAGGTGGAAGTGGTTTATACATACAGGCCGCATTATATGATTATAATTTTTCAAATCAAAAAAGAGATGGTTCTGTTACAAACCAATTTAAAGAAATAGCAGAGTCCAAAGGAATTACACCGCTATATAATCGACTAAAAGAAATTGATCCTGAACAGGCAGAAAAAATTCATCCAAATAATCACAGACGGGTTATTCGTGCATTAGAAATCTATGAAACAACTGGATTAACCATGTCTCAATATCAAAAAGAGCAAAAGCTTACACCTGTCTACAATAGTTTAATTATCGGATTAGATATGGATAGAGAACTATTATATGATCGAATTAATCAACGAATTGATTCCATGCTAGAAGAAGGTCTTCTTGCAGAAGTGGAACATTTGTATCGTAAAGGATTTGCAAATATGCAATCAATGAAAGCAATTGGATATAAGGAATTTATCCCATATTTAAATGGCGAACAAAGTCTTGAGGATTCAATCGAACGATTAAAACGCAATTCGAGAAGATATGCTAAAAGACAGTATACTTGGTTTCGAAATAAAATGAATATTACATGGTATACAATTACACCCGATTCAATTAATGAAAGATTTAGAATAATTTTAGATGATTTAGCAGGATTCTTGAAAAATATGTAGAAATTATTATATATAGATAGAAAAGAGGAGGAAATGCTATGGCTCAAACTGCGAACATTCAAGATCAATATTTAAATCAACTGAGGAAAAATCATATCTCGGTTACTGTATTTTTGACTAATGGTTTTCAAATAAGGGGTATTGTAAAAGCTTTTGATAATTTTACTGTGTTATTGGAAACTGAAGGCAAGCAGCAGTTAATATTTAAACATGCTATTTCAACTTTTGCACCTGTTAAAAATATTTCACTTGAAAAAGAATAAACAATTAGCGGACGCTCAGGGGAGAGCGTCCGCTTTTAATATTATATAGGCATTTGTCACAACTTTTTTATCCCGGGCGTATAATAAATTGACTGAGGGGTGATGACATGGAAACACAGATGACAAGAAATAGAAATGGGCAAATCAATATTGTTTTACATGATAAAAAGGAAGTACAAATCACTCATGACAAGCAATTACATTTTATTAAAAATAGCCCATTTACACATATCGATCAACAATTCTCATCATTCATTGCTATGAAGGAATTAAAACGCACCATCAAGGAAATCTATGCTACAATTGTTGTTAATGAAAAACGGGAGAAGATTGGACTTACCTGTTCCAAACAAGTCCTTCATATGCTTTTTAAGGGGAATCCAGGAACAGGGAAAACCACGGTCGCCAGAAAACTGGCTAAAATCTACTTCGATATGAATCTACTCTCGAAAGGGCACTTTATTGAAGCGGAGCGAGCGGACCTTGTAGGTGAGTATATCGGGCAAACTGCACAGAAAACACGGTCGATTATTCAAAAGGCAATGGGTGGAATTCTATTTATTGATGAGGCATATTCCCTTGCTCGCGGTGGTGAAAAAGACTTTGGTAAAGAAGCTATTGATACATTAGTAAAGCATATGGAAGATAACCATAATGATTTTGTTCTCATTTTAGCTGGTTATCCGTATGAAATGAATCGTTTTCTAACGTTAAATCCAGGTCTCGAATCCAGATTTCCTTTTATATTGGATTTTAAAGATTACAATGTGGATCATTTAATGAAAATTGCAAAACAAATGGCATCAGAAAGAGAATATCAATTAACGAAAGAAGCAGAATGGAAGTTACATGCTCATTTAGATAAAAAAACGCTTGAAAAAGAGCGTAATTTTTCAAATGCACGATATGTACGAAATGTAATAGAGCAAGCAATTCGAAAGCATGCTGTACGTTTATTAGCCAAAGATCGATTTCAGTCAGAAGATCTTATCTATCTGACAGGAAAGGATATACAGTTCGATAATTAAGGTTATTAAAATAGTGCATTTTGTGGTGTGAATACTTCTTTGATATGATATAGATACTTGAATAATGATATCGTGCTTATAAATGTGTGATAAAGAAAGAGGTTAGTAAACATGCCTGAAGAAAAAATACTAGTTATTGCAGTAAAAAAACAAGGACAAAATGAGGAACGATTTCAATCTTCTTTAAATGAGCTGATATCTTTAAGTGATACTGCGGGTGGAATGGTAATGAAAGTAATGACGCAAAATCGAAGTCGTATCCACCCTGCAACATATATAGGTGAGGGAAAGTTAGAGGAAATAAAAAGAGAGATAGAAGATCTGGAAATTGATTTAGTTATTTCCAATGATGAGTTATCCGCAGGTCAATTACGAAATTTAACCAGTCGGCTTGAAGTTGGATTAGTCGATCGCAGTCAGCTCATCTTAGATATTTTTGCACAACGTGCCCGAACAAAAGAAGGAAAACTGCAGGTTGAACTTGCTCAGTTGGAATATTTGTTACCGAGACTTCATGGACAAGGTGTAGCAATGTCAAGACTAGGAGCAGGGATTGGAACAAGAGGTCCTGGTGAAACAAAATTGGAAACAGATCAACGGCATATTAGAAGAAGAATTTATGATATAAAAAGGAGATTAAAGTTGGTTGTTATGCAACGTAATCAATACCGTAAACGTAGAAAAAATAATGATGTTTTTCAAATTGCAATTGTCGGGTATACAAATGCGGGTAAATCTACATTATTCAATCAGCTGACAAATAGCAATTCATTAGAAGAAAATAAGTTATTTGCAACACTTGACCCTTTAACAAGAAAAGTTCAGCTTCCATCAGGTTTTCAGGCGTTAATTACAGATACGGTAGGGTTTTTGCAAGAATTACCCACCGCTCTCATTGCATCATTTCGATCAACTCTCGAAGAAGTAACAGAAGCAGACTTTTTATTACATGTTGTTGATGGTTCTCATATAGATCAGGAACAGCATCAAGATACGGTTATGCAGCTTCTTGAGGAACTTGATGCCCATAGACTACCGATGCTGACAGTATACAATAAGAACGATTTAATAAAAGATGATTTAATACCAATGCATCACCCGTATATTTTTATTAGTGCAACTGAACAATTAGACATTGACATACTTTTAGAAAAAATGGAAGATGTTTTAAAAGACCAGTGGGATAGGTATATCTTAAATCTAGATCCAGATGAAGGGAAAATGCTTAACCGATTGGGACGTGAGACAATTATTGAAAAGAAATTTTTTGATGAAGATATTAATCAATACATTGTGAAAGGTTTTATGATAAAAGACGATTCATTAAAAAGCTTATTAAAGGGGCAGTAACTGAACATGATTGATCAATTAATTAAACAAGCAGATGATGATTGCAGCATAAAACATAAGGAAATCAATACGATTGTCGAGATAAATCAAAGGCGTGTTCTCGATGCATTTAAAAAAAATCGGATAAGTGACAGCCATTTTAACTCAACAAGCGGGTATGGCTATGATGATCTTGGTCGTGAGGCATTAGAAGCGGTATATGCAGATGTATTTGGTGGAGAAGATGCACTAGTTAGACCACAGTTAGTTTCAGGTACACATGCGATATCAACAGCATTATTTGGGTTACTGCGTCCGGGAGAGGAATTGATCTATATTACCGGAAAACCCTATGATACATTAGAAGAAGTCATTGGAATAAGAGGAAGTAAGACGGGGTCTTTAATGGATTATAATATTACTTATAATGAGGTGACTTTAAAGGAGAATGGAAAAATTGACTATGAAGCTGTAAAAAATACGATATCAAGTCAAACAAAAGTTATCGGTATACAGCGGTCGAAAGGGTATGATGACAGACCTTCGTTTACAATCGATGAAATAGAGCAAATGATTCGATTTGTTAAAGACATCAATCAAGATTTAATTATTTTTGTTGATAACTGCTATGGTGAATTTGTTGAAGAAAAGGAACCATTACATGTTGGAGCAGATATAATCGCAGGCTCCCTTATTAAAAATCCGGGTGGTGGCATCGTGCGATCAGGTGGGTATATTGTCGGACGAAAAGAGCTTATTCTTCTATGTGCCAACAGATTAACTGCTCCAGGTTTGGGTAAAGCTATGGGCGCGACATTAAACACACTTCAGGAAATGTACCAAGGATTCTTTTTAGCTCCGCATATAGTTGGTGAAGCATTAAAAGGAGCAATATTTACAGCAAGACTTTTAGAATTGGCTGGCTTCATAACAACACCACATTACCGAGCAAAAAGGACTGATTTAATTCAATCCGTTACATTTAATAATGCAGAGCAAATGATAGCATTCTGTCAGGCGATCCAACAAAATTCCCCTGTAAATTCGTATGTCACACCATATCCTAGTGAAATGCCCGGATATGAAGATGATGTTATTATGGCTGCAGGAACATTTATTCAAGGTTCAAGTATTGAATTATCTGCAGATGGGCCTATTAGAGAGCCGTATATTGTTTTTGTTCAAGGTGGACTTACATATGCACATGTGAAAATTGCATTAATTGCATCGGTAAAAGCTTTGCAAAATAATGCGTATTTATCTATAAAATAGGGTAGAAGAGAAGGGTAAAAATTTTACTCTTTTCTTTTTTTATTCCATTTATGTTAGGTATACTTACAAAATATTGACAGATTACCTTACATCTTGTATAGTGTTAACTATAAAAAAATAGGGGGTCATGAATTGAAGGATCAGGATCGCCGCTCTATGCCTTTATTTTCTATAGGTATTGTGATAAAGCTTACGGAGCTAACAGCTAGACAAATTAGATATTACGAAGAGAATCAATTAATAGCTCCAGTACGAACATCTGGAAATCAGCGTTTGTTTTCTTTTAATGATGTAGATAGACTCTTGGAAATTAAAGATTTATTGGATAAAGGTCTTAATATAGCAGGGATAAAACTCTTATTAACTGGACAAGAAAAAGACGAGATAATTCAGCCAAAGGGATCTGATTTAACTAAAAAAGAATTAAAACAAATATTGAAAAATGAATTAAATGAAGCAGGAAGGTATGGAAAAGCAAGTTTAAGACAAGGTGAACTATCAAGATTTTTTGTAAAGCATTAAAAAAAGTATAAGAAATGAAGGTTATCCTTTTTGAAATGAATATCTTATATTTCTAATTTATATACTTGAAAAATTTAGGAGGAGAAAGAATGAGTGACAGGTTTACGAAAGAAGCAATTAAGAAACAGATTGAGGAAGAAAATGTTAGGTTTATCCGGCTGCAATTCACTGATATGCTTGGGATTATTAAGAATGTGGAGATTCCACTAAGCCAGTTGGATAAGGCGCTTGATAATAAAATGATGTTTGACGGTTCTTCCATTGAAGGATTTGTTCGTATTGAAGAATCAGATATGTACCTATTTCCTGATTTGAATTCTTTTGTAGTATTTCCCTGGACGTCTGATAAAGGAAAAGTAGCACGGTTTATTTGTGATATTTATAATCCGGATGGAACTCCATTTGAAGGATGTCCACGTTATAATCTCAAAAGAAATTTAAAAAGAATGGAAGAATTGGGTTTCGATGCATTTAATATTGGAACAGAACCAGAATTCTTTTTATTCAAGCTTGATCAAAATGGAGACCCTTCATTAGAACTTAATGACCATGGAGGTTATTTTGACTTAGCACCAACGGATTTAGGGGAAAATTGCCGTAGAGATATTGTTTTGGAGTTGGAAGAAATGGGATTTGAAATTGAAGCATCCCATCATGAGGTAGCACCAGGACAGCATGAAATTGATTTTAAATATTCTGATGCTGTAAAACATGCTGATGATATTCAAACATTTAAATTGGTTGTTAAAACTATTGCAAGAAAGCATAATTTACATGCAACATTTATGCCAAAACCACTGTTTGGCGTAAATGGATCTGGAATGCATGTCAATATGTCTTTGTTCAAAAATGGCAAAAATAAATTTTTTGATACAGAAGGTGAAATTCAATTAAGCGATGTAGCTTTTCAATTTACTGCCGGCATCATGAAGCATGCTACAAACTTTACTGCAGTTACCAATCCAACAGTTAATTCGTATAAAAGATTAGTTCCAGGTTATGAAGCTCCCTCTTACGTTGCATGGTCTGCCTCAAATAGGAGTCCACTAGTTCGTATACCGTATTCACGTGGATTAAGCACACGTATTGAAGTAAGAAGTGTGGATCCATCAGCGAATCCATATTTGGCTATGGCAGTATTACTTGCTGCGGGGCTTGATGGTGTGCAGAATAAATTAACTCCACCAACCTCTGTTGATCGCAACATTTATGTAATGAGTAAAGAGGAACGTGAAGAAAACGGTGTTAAGAATTTGCCTGCAACATTAATGAGTGCGTTGGAAGAACTGCAAAAAGATGAAGTTATCACTTCAGCTCTAGGTGAACATCTACTCGAACATTTTATAGAAGCAAAAGAAATTGAATGGGATATGTTTCGAACAACTGTACATCCATGGGAGAGGGAGCAGTATTTGACGTCTTACTAAGTAGAATCTACAGGGATTTTAATTTGGGAGCCGGACGTGGCTGATTCGGTTGTTTTGTTATCCATAGCCCACAAATTTTATAATTTCTTAGACGAAAGTAAAAAACCGTCCGTATTTTTAACTGGTCGGTTTTTTGTTGTTTAAAAAATTCAAGATCCTTGGGTAATTTAGTTTTCGGAATCGCTATGTCCGGTCTCAGTGCTAAAGCCGTAGCGAAACTATCCGACTTTGAATTACCTGTGAATTTATGGACTTAAAGAACTTTCAAGTATTGTCCTACTGAAGGATGGAATGAAAACAAGACCTAGCGATGGAAAGATTTATATTAATCAGCCTCATAAACGAACAATAGTCACAATCGATCCTAATATACAAAAGGATTATCGATTTGAACCACTAGTAATACAGGGATTAACCATGCCTTCTTGCTTGAGATTTAATGAAGATGGATCAGAAATGTATATTTGTTCAATGACAACAGGAATAGTATGGAAAGTTAATGAGTTAGATTAAAAGCTCAAGTTTAAATTTTTTGCGAAATCGAACCTTTTTAATGCGCTATCCAACCAAAACTTTTTTAGGTTTTGGTTGGGACAGTCTGTTTCTGTTTTTGGGGCTTCTATGTACCAAGCAGCCTTACCTTTTTTAGTATTCCATATAAATGGTGGTGCTGTTGAATTAAGTCTCGCTAACACATTTTATATAGCTCCACAGACAATTGTACTATTATTTGGTGGTGTTTTTACTGATCGCTGGAACCGAAAATATACACTAGTCATATCTGATCTAATTAAATCTTTAAGTGTTTTTCTTATTTTTTTACTTTTATTATTTGATGAATTAAATATGTATCACTCGCACTTTTGTTCTTTGACAGAAGTTCACAGTGTATTGGCTAGAAGTTCACAATTTTTCGGCTGAAGTTCACAGTGTATTGGCTAGAAGTTCACAATTTTTCGACAGAAGTTCACATGTCCCAGCCAAGAATTTCCTCGATTTGTATGAAAAGACGCTTCAACTCTTTAAATAGGGTTAAAGCCTTCATAGTTAGTAGAATATAAGTGCGTTAAAGGTTGCTTTGGTGCTATGTATCTTTTCGCCTGGTTAACTGCGATAGGGCCTTCATTAAACCCGCCAGCAATTAAACCCAACTTGTTAGGATAGTTGGAAATATCTCCAACGGCAAATATCCCTGGAATGGATGTAGCCATCGAATCATCTACGAGAATCGTACCATCTTTCATTTCCATGCCCCATTCGGCAATTGATCCAAGAGAAATTTGGAATCCATGATTGACAATAATATTATCGGTTATGATTTCTTTGCGATTTTCTTTGCCAGTTTGTTTAATAACTACGCTTTTAACCTGACCATTTATTCCTTTTATTTCATTAATTTCGTATGGGTTAAATACATTGATCGTAGAATTCATCATCTTTGTCACATTGCTTTCTATCCCTGTAAACACGGGTTTACGGTAAATTAATGTAACTTTTTCAGCAATGCTTTCCAGCTGATTTGCCCAATCAACCGCACTGTTTCCACCACCGGAAATAAGTACATGCTTTCCTTGATAACCGGAGATCCTTTTAATGGAATAATGAAGACTTTTTTCTTCATAATCGTCTGCACCCGGAAGGTCGAGTTTAACTGATTTTAATATACCAAAGCCAGTTGCTAGTATGATTGTTTTTGTATAATGCTTTGAACCATTGCTGCTTGTTAAACAAAACGTACCATCTTCCAGTCTTTCAGTTTCCGTCACCTGTTCTCCCAGAATAATGGATGGATCAAAAGTCATTGCTTGTTTAATAAGATCCTGAATGAATTTTTCTCCTGAAATGTGGGGGATCCCTCCAATATCGCGGATTATTTTTTCTGGGTAGAAATATTGAACTTTACCACCTAGATAGGGTAGGAATTCTATAATTTTTGTTTTCATTTCTCGCATGCCACTATAAAATGCTGTAAATAATCCAACAGGTCCGCCACCAATAATGGTCACATCGAATAGTTCAGTTTGCTCTTGCATTGGTCATCCCCCAATATGATTATTTTGATTTCATTAATAAATAGATAAAATATGGTGCACTTAAAATGGCTACGACAATACCAACAGGGATTTGGGTTGGTGCTAGTATATTTTTACCAATAGTTTCAGCGACCATTAAAAGTAGCGCACCGATTAGTGCTGATATTGGAATAATTAATTGGTGTACTGGGCCAATTAATTTTCGTGCTATATGTGGAACTACTAATCCCAAGAAAGCAATTGCTCCACCAGCTGCAACAGAGGCTCCTGCAAGCGCTACAGCAATAAGTAATAATCCCGCTCTTTCCCGTTCAACACTTGTTCCCAGTCCAGATGCAATTTCATCCCCAAGGCTAAACACGTTTAATTTATTTGCCATGTACAATGCCATTGGAATAAGGATGAGCATCCATGGTAATAATGCCATCACAAAGATCCAATTTGCATTCCATATATCTCCTGCCAGCCAAACAGTCACTTGCCTGTAATCTTGTGGATCCATCTTTAGCTGCAAAATGGTTAACAAAGCGCTAAATCCGGCATTTACACCAATTCCAACCAAAACAAGTCGAATGGAATTCACTCCTTTTTTCCATGCCAGCATATATATTAGTAATGCTGCAAAGCAAGCGCCAAATAAAGCGGCAAAAGGCATTAAAAAGACAGACAATGAACTCGCAGAAGATAAACTATCCTGGAAAAAGAAGATAAATAAGACTACAGCAAGACCTGCACCAGTATTTATTCCTAAAATTCCGGGATCTGCAAGTTCGTTTTGTGTTATTCCTTGTAAAATAACACCGGAAACAGCTAATCCAGCACCAATTAGTATTGCCAGGATGATCCCTGGTAAACGGAAATCAAATAAAACCAGTTCCTGCCTGTCGGAACCGTTATTTAAAAGTGTATTTAATACCTCACTAGGAGAGATATGAATTACACCCGTGTTTAAACTAATAAAAAACATGAGAATGATCAGTACAATTAATAATCCATTTATCCATAAAAATTTCTTTTGTTTTTTACTTTGAAAAGTATTCACTATTTTCCACCTCCACTACCACGAGCCAAATAAAGGAAGAATGGCACACCAATAAGTGACGTAATTGCCCCAACAGGTGTTTCAAATGGAGCATTAACTAATCTTGCTACAAGATCAGATAAAACGAGTAGTAATGCACCGAATATGGCTGTTGATGGGATAATCCACCGATAGTCTGTCCCCATAATAAATCTGGTAATATGTGGTACAATCAGGCCAATAAACCCAACTGCACCAGCAATTGAAACAGCCGCTCCGGTTAAAAAGAGAACAGAAATAATGCCAAGGATCTTGATTAGAATATTGTTTTGCCCTAATCCGGTTGCAATTTCTTCACCTAAACCTAGTAACGTAATCGACCTTGAAATAACTAGTGCGACAATAAGACCAATGATTCCTGCAATCAACAGGATTTGAACGGATGTCCACGTTGTTCCATCCAGTCCTCCTGCCAACCAAAATCCCATTTCTTTTTCTAATTGAAAATGTAAAGAGATAATGGAAGAAATCGATCGTAACATAGCACCTAATGCAACTCCTGCTAATGCTAATTTAACAGGCGTCAACCCTCCAGCGGAACGAGTACCTATTACAAAAATGATGGAAACTGCAAACCCAGCACCAAGAAACGAAGCAAATATTACGCCCATATTTGACATGGTTGGAATAAAGGCCAACACAATAACTAGTGCGAATGCAGCTCCATCTGTTACCCCCATAATCGATGGGGATGCAAGGGGATTTCGAGTAACCCCTTGCATGATTGCCCCAGACACAGCGAGAGCAGCACCAACTAACGCTGCTGTTAATGCACGAGGTAAACGTAATTCCTGAATCACTTGATGTGATGTGTCGTTTTGATTGAAATGGAAGATAGCCTGCCAGATGGTTTCAAAATCAATATCAGTTGTACCAAAGGTGATGGAAATACCAATTGATATGAATATGGAAAGGAGTGCCGTAATAATTATAATTGTTTTTAATATATTTGAATGATTAATTAATGAACGCATGATTTACACCTGTTTTTCTTATGTATTCTATAAAAATAAAAAAACTCGATTGACTTATTAAATGAAAATGATTATCATTATCGGTAAAATAAAGTATATCATAAAGGAGAGATAGTATTGAAGAACATTTGTAAAAAAAGTGTCTTTTTATTCAGTTTAGTATTTATCATGTTATTTATACTTACAGCTTGCGGAAGTGGAAATGAATCGTCTGAGTCGGAATCTGATGAAAATGAGATACAAGTGAGTGAGGAAAGTGCAGAAGTTACACTTGATTCAGAAATGGGAGAAGTAACGATTCCCGCAGGTGCTGAGCGAGTTCTTGCACCGTTTCATGAAGATGCCCTATTGTCTTTAGGTGTTACCCCTGTTGCCAAATGGGCAATCGGTGAAAGTTTACAAGACTATTTGGAACCAGAGTTGCAAGATATTCCCAAGATAGAATGGACACTTCCTTTAGAGCAAGTACTAAATTTAGAACCAGATCTGATTATACTAGAAAACAATTTAGATAACTATGAAGGAACCTATGAAGATTACAATAAAATTGCTCCTACCTATGTGATGACAGAAGAAGCAACGAGCGATTGGCAAAAGCAAATAGATACGTTTAGTCAACTGCTCAATAAAGAAGACAAAGCTGAACAAGCATTAGCTGCCTACGAAGAGAAGGTTACGGATGTCAGTAAGCAATTGAAAGATGCAATTGGTGATGAAACTGTTGCGGCAATTTGGGTGGTTGGCGGCAAATATTTCTTATTCGAAAAAGATCGCCACAGTGCTGAACTGATCTATTCAAAATTAGGTGTAAATTATTCTTCACTTGTTGAAGAACTCGGAGAAGCTGCTCCTCAATGGGAAGCAATATCTCTTGAAAAACTTTCAGAGCTTGATGCAGATCACGTGTTTTTATTAGCTGCTGAAGGAGAATCAGGTATTGAAACATTAGAAAAAAGTGCTGTATGGCAAAGTATTCCCGCTGTCCAAAATGAAAATATATATATGCTGGAAGATGCCAGTAATTGGACAAACAAAGGGCTAAAAGCATCTGAAAAAACGATGGATGATCTTCAGAATTATTTAGTAAAATAATCTAATTGAAAATGATTATCTTTGACTAATAATCCGGATGAATCTAGATGAAAGTAAAGCGATAGTAGGAATGATTCAGTAGGAAGTAATATTTTCTATGATGTATTGTTGCCTTAATGTAGTCAGGTAATTTTGGTGCAAAGGTTTTAAAGAATCTAACACTTGGTTTGGTGATAAGGTTATTATTGATAATATAGATATGAACCAATTCAGAAATAATGAAAATGCAAGGACTGGAGTTTATCCATGCAATAGATATTGATGAGAGGGGTACAGCCAACATTTCGGAAATTTTGTACGCTAAGCAAAATATAGATGAGCGTATCCATAGAATTATTTGTCAGAGGATAAATATTTACTCTAAATATCAAAGTCCTACTGTAAATCAGAGGTACTTTTGAGAAATTTTTAATTCACTAAACTCAAAATGGCGCGGAAAGTTTCGTTCTCCACCATAATATATATTCCTAATCCTATAAACACAATTGGGATAATCCAGCGGCCGTATTTCTCAAGTGTTTCAGAAACATATCTGAACCTTGCTAGACGATAGCCAATTAAACACCAGACAGCAACCATTATAAAGAAAGTAACAACTGTAATTATCAGTTGGTTGTTATTTAAGGTAGAAAAGAATGGAACATAAATTCCAATATTGTCTCCGCCATTGGCGAATGTGATAAAGGCTACACTTAAATAGAACTTATTAAATTTGTTTAAGCTGGAAAGAATGTTACCTTCATCCTCATCTTCACCCTTTATAAAGAGTTTTACTCCTAGATATATCGGTATTAATCCTAGCAAACCTATCCACTGATCAGGAATGAGTGTTACTCCAAATGTTGCTAAAAGACTGATTAAAACTAAAAGTGCAAAACCAAGATATTGGCCAATGACTATATCTCTTGGATAAATACGGTTTCCTTTCGACTCCATGCTAACTATTCCACTGTTACCCGTTTTAGCTTGTGACCTTGCTTGAGAGAACAGTAACATCAAGACAAAAATATCATCGACATTGGTTACTATAAAAGAACCTAAAGCAGAGAGAATAGTTAAAATTAAATTCATTTATATCAACTCCTTCATCGTTCATAAACAGTCAGAAAAACGATTGGATATATTTCATAATTTGTATTAACCCAGTTCATTAGAAATTCATGAATAGTGATTAATCCATACCATCAGGAATTTTATACAGTAATACATCTATCAATACAAAATGTGCATGAGTCTCCATCCATTAATAAAAATTCAACCTGCACTTATGAAAAAGTGCAGGTTGGCCTGCATTCACATTATTGCTTTTTATTCAACGTATGTATAGCATGTCCCATCACACCTTCTGCTGCTTCCATAAGTGGCTCTGGTAAGGTAGGATGAGCATGAATCGTAAGGCTAAGATCTTCCGCATTTGCCCCAGCCTCAATCGCAAAAACAGCCTCTGCAATCAGAGAGGATACCTCTGGTCCAACCATCTGTACTCCTAACACTCTTTTCGTATTCTTTTCGGCTACAACTTGTACAAAGCCATCTGCATCCGAGACAGATAACGCCCTAGCATTTGCTTGGAATGGAAAACGACTGGATACTGTTTCGTATCCTTTTTCCTTTGCTTCCTTCTCTGTTAAACCTGTATAGGCTACTTCAGGATCGCTGAAGATAACAAAAGGCATCGCTTGAAAATCAATCACACTATTTTGACCACTGATCACTTCGGCTGCTATCTTTGCTTCATAACTAGCTTTATGAGCAAGGAGGTCACCACCAGCACAATCCCCTATTGCATAAACATGTTCAATGTTTGTTTGACATTTGTTATTTATCTTAATAAATCCTTGGTCGTCTAATACTACTCCGATATTTTCCAGACCAATTTTACCTGTGTTTGGTTTTCTCCCAATAGAAACTAAGCAATAATCACCTTGAATAATTTCTTCCTTTCCATCAACTTGAACATGGACGTTAACTTCATCGCCTGTATTTTCTCCACCTTGAACAAGGGCATCCGTTATAACAGTGATTCCAATTTCCTTTAAATGACGTTTTACTGTTTTTGTTAGGATAGGATCTGTCCCGGACAAAATTGTATCCGATCCCTCAAGGATGGTCACTTTTGCCCCAAACTTTGCATAAGCAGTACCTAACTCTAAACCGATATAACCACCACCTACCACAACTAAATGATTGGGTACTTCCTGTAGTTGCAATGCCTCCGTTGAAGAAATGATTCTTTTTTGATCAAATGGCATACTTTTTAACTCGACTGGCAAAGAACCTATTGCAAGAATTAAATCTTTGTAGGAAAAAATCTGTTCCTCGTCCTCTATTTTTATTTTTGCAATATGTGCTTCAGTGAGATAGGCTTCCCCACTGATGACCTCTACACCATTTCCTTTTAACAAGGTGCGAATCCCATCTGTTAGCTTGTTCACGATTCCGTCCTTCCACTTTACTACTTCTGGCATATCAACTTGAACCTCACCCGAAACCTTAAGCCCCATTGTATTGGCATGTTTAATGTGTTTGACTCGTTCAGATGCACTAATAAGAGCTTTTGAAGGGATACACCCTCGATTAAGGCAAACTCCTCCTAACTCCGCCTTATCAACAAGTACCACCTTTTTTCCTAACTGGGCAGCACGTATTGCCGCCACATAACCTCCAGACCCTGCTCCTATCACTAAAAGGTCTACATCTTTTTTCACTTCTCCAGTCATCCTAGATTCCTCCTTTGATAAGTAACTATAATTACTATTTGTACTCAAGAATATAGTTGTGTAATATGTATCTAACCTTTTTCTTATTTTCACCTATTTTTCTTCTCTTATTAGACAATTTATAAAAAATAATCTACATTTTGATTAAAAGGGCTTTCTAAATGGAAAGCCCTTTTTACTCTTACTCTTTCACTCGCATAAGTCGTAAACTGTTCAACGCTACAAGAAGAGTTGCACCCATATCTGAAAGAATCGCAATCCAGAGTGTTAACCAACCTGGAATAACCAATAATAAGGCAATAAATTTAATAGCAATTGCAAAAGTAATGTTAGCTTTTATTATGTTTAGCGCTTTTCGACTTAGTTTTACCGTAAACGGAAGTTTTCTTAAATCATCTCCCATTAGTGCAACGTCCGCCGTTTCTAATGCTGTATCAGTACCAGCTCCACCCATTGCAATTCCAACAGTGGAAGCTGCCAATGCAGGTGCATCATTGACACCATCGCCAATCATAGCTACGTTGTTGTATTCCGATTTCAATTGTTTAATATAATCCAATTTATCCTGAGGCATTAATTCAGCCTGAACTTCTTTTACTCCGACATGACTTCCAATGGCATTCGCAGTACCTTTATTATCACCGGTAAGCATAATTGTATTTTTGATGCCAAGTTGATGTAGTTTTTGAATGACTTCTTTACTTGATTCACGTACTTCATCTGCTACTGCAATAATAGCTAGTATTTCTTTGTCAGTTCCAACAACCATAGCAGTTTTCCCTTGATTTTGAAGAGTTGCAACTTTTTTCTCTAAATTCTTATCAAAACTAGAGTTTGACAGTTCCTTAAATAGTTTTGGACTTCCAATATAATAGGTCGTTCCGTCTACAGTACCCTTAATTCCTTTTCCTGTAATGGAAGAGAAGTCATCTACCACAACATCTGAATAAGAAATATTCGCCTCTTCTGCTCTTTTCATGATTGCTGATGCAAGAGGGTGCTGAGAACGATACTCTAATGCAGTAATGATGGATAGCATTTCATTTTCATCTACCTGTTTGTTCAACACATTGAAATCAGTTACAACAGGGACACCTTTTGTCAAAGTACCTGTTTTATCGAAAGCAATGGCCTTTAAGGCACCCATTTCTTCTAAATAAACGCCACCTTTTATTAGGACACCCTTTTTCGCTGCATTTCCAATTGCTGAAACAATCGAAATCGGGGTGGAAATAACCAACGCACATGGACAACCAACGACTAAAACAGCTAAACCTTGATAAACCCATGTTTCCCAACTAGCCCCAAAGAATAATGGTGGAACTACAGCAACTAACGCAGCTATGATCATGATGATCGGAGTATAATATTTCGCAAATTTTTCTACAAAGGCTTGAGATGGTGCTCGTTCTCCCTGTGCTTCCTCTACAAGATGAATAATTTTTGAAATGGTTGTATCTTCTACTAATTTAGTTATTTCTACTTCAAGTAATCCTTCTTCATTTAGAGTACCTGCAAATACTTCATCATCAACCGCTTTTTCAACAGGGACTGACTCACCTGTAATGGCAGCTTGATTAACAGCAGAGTACCCACTTACAACCATCCCGTCCATGGCAATCTTTTGACCAGGTTTGACAATCATAATATCTCCAACTGCAATATCATCTACATGAATCATCATTTCTTGACCTTTTCGTCTAACAAGTGCCTCTTTAGGTGCAATATCCATTAATGATCGAATTGATTGTCTCGCTTTATCCATAGAAAATCGTTCTAGAGCTTCACTAATTGCAAAGAGTATGACAACAACAGAAACTTCTGCCCATTCTCCTATAATCGCACCACCTATAACTGCAACAGTCATAAGTGTTTTCATGTCAAATTCAAAGCGTAACAAGTTTTGGAAACCAACTTTAAAAAGCGATAATCCTCCTATTAACATCGATGCTACAAATAATAATGTAGTAACAATGTTCTCATCCCCATTAACAAAGACTGAAAGATATCCGAAAACAATCAATAAGGTCGAATAGAGTAAAGTACTGTGCTTTTTATAGAATGGCACTTTTTCTTCTTTTTCATCCTCTTTTTCCTGGTTAATCTCTTGTGTAGCTTGCCGTACAGGTTTTTCAGAGGCCACTTTAAGATTCTCAAAAGCACCTGCTTTTTCTAATTCTTCAATCGTTGCTTCTCCGTATACGGAAATTTTAGATGCTCCAAAATTTACTTTTGCATCCTCCACACTCGGAATTTTTTTAACATTTCTTTCAAACTTTCCTGCACAGTTTGCGCATGAAAACCCTTCAACACGATATATATTTTTGTCTTTTTTAACCTCTTGCGGAGCCTGCCGCCTAGGTTTTTCTGGAGCCACTTTAAGGTTCTCAAAGGCACCTGCTTTTTCTAATTCTTCAACCGTTGCTTCTCCGTAAACGGAAATTTTGGATGCTCCAAAATTTACTTTTGCATCCTCTACTCCCGGAATTTTTTTAACATTTCTTTCAAACTTTCCTGCACAGTTTGCGCATGAAAATCCATCAACACGATAGACATATTTCTCCTCTAATGGCTTCGTTGCTTCACTCATATTTAATAACCTCCTTCTTAATTAACCAATGTATCTTTTATCAATCAATGCATGTGGAATTCCTATATTCTTGGCCACCTCTCATTATGATATTCATTTGAATATTACGTTATGTTCTGTTGCTATTATATATCCACACATATAGATAGTCAAATAATTATTTGATTGTATTTTATTTCTTTTTTTGCTAAGACTAAACTCAACTTTTCTGTTTAATTTCCTCAACTGATTATTCAAGGCTATTCCTTTAATATTTTCATTCCAACCCAACAACTCCTATGATCCAAGAAGCTATATAGAAAACGGCTACACCAAGCAAAACGTAAAGACCAGTTTTTCGATTTTCAGATTGATTAACAACTGGAAGTAAGTCCGTTGCTGCAACATATAGAAAAACACCTGCTGAAAAGGACAAAGCAATTCTTGCAAAAGAATCGCCAAGTACTTCAGCTGCAAATTCTGTGTCACTGAGTAGCCATACTAAAGCCCCTCCAAATATAGTAGCCAAAGCCAGTACTGCAGAGGCAATAAACGCCTTTTTCCTGTCATTAAATACTACAAGAACAATCGAAGAAATGGTTAAGCCATCTGGTATTTTATGAAGTAATACAGCAACAAACACAAGGAAACCTAATTCACTGCTTACTTCGAATCCCGCAACAATGGAGACCCCATCAAAGAAACTATGAATGGTCATTCCGATAAAGGCACCTAAACCGCCCGTTTTTTTACTGAGTTTATCCTCATGTGTTTCATAGCCGAAATGAAAATGAGTTGTGAGGATTCTTTGAAAGGCAAATAATACTAAAAATCCTATTAATATATAGATTCCATTTTCAGGTGAATTTTCTAATCCTTCTGGCATTAGATCAAGAATACCTATGGATAAAAGAAAACCTGCACTAAAAGCCATTAAATATGTAAGAGCTTTGGGGGACCATTCTTTTCTCACGACAATAAGTCCTCCAACAAGATTAGCTATACTTGTGAGTAACACAAGAGATACTACAGTCCATGAGAACATTACAAACTCTCCTTACTTTAATTCATTCCATTTCACAAATAATTTGGACCATCAGGGTACAATTCAGAGAAAAAACAAGATTTAAGCCCCAGTGGATACCAGGGCTTAAATCTCCTGAGATGATTTTTTATCTACTGGTCTTTTCTTAGGTAATTTTTATGGTTTATTTTTGAGCAACTGCATTCCATCATGTAAAACGGAGGACTGAGTTGTTTGTAACATTTTAACTAATTTTTCCCAACACTCATCACATTTACTTCTTTTCCTTCAACTGTAGTGCTTCTTGCATAAGGTGATGCACATGATTACTTACTAGCCTATAAAAAACCATCTTCCCTTTTTTACGGTACTCGGCAAGCCCCATATTACGTAACATACGTAGGTGGTGTGAAGCAGTAGCATTCGTAGAACCAATAATCGTTGCTACATCACAGACACACATTTCATCTTCTTGCGTAAGTGCATAAACAATTTTCAACCGTGTATCATCCGCAAAAACTTTAAACAATTGTGATAAGCCATCCGTTTGACCGACTTCCTGCTGACGGCGCTCAACCTTTTCTGGGTCAAATATAAATGTCTCACAAGCATCTTTTCCCCTTGATTTTATACCATCTAAATCATGTTCTTTTTTATTTATGGAAGTAATACTCAAAACAACCCCTCCTCTGTAATTAGTGTATACAATAACATTCAAATTATTATTTGTATATATATTAGTATAAATAATATAACGTTTTATTGCAACAATAAAATATACATTTGTTCGTTATATCATGGTATACTTTAAAATAATGAATATTGGAGGAGGAGAATCAGGATCTACTATATCATTGCAGTCATCGTTTTAATCATTGATCAACTATGGAAATCTGCGATTGTCAAATGGATGGAAATAGGTCAAACCATTCCTTTATGGGAAGGAGTATTCCATATTACTTCTCTTCGAAATAAAGGAGCAGCATTCGGAATCTTGCAAGGTCAACGCTGGTTCTTTATTATTGTAACGTTAATTGTTGTACTGGGTATCATTTATTATTTACAAACAGAAGGAAGGAATAACCGACGAATCTCTTTTGCCTTATCACTGTTGCTAGGTGGAGCAATAGGGAACTTTTTTGACCGCTTGATTAGAGGAGAAGTAGTAGATAGCCTTGATTTTCGGCTTATTGATTATCCTATCTTTAATCTCGCTGATGTTTTCATAGTTTCTGGTGTTGCTTTAATGATATTGGATATGTGGTTGGAAACTCGTAAGGGGCAACAAAAACAGGAAAATGAAAAAGTATAGTTTAAAACGAGGATTTTTAGTGGAATTAGGAACACAAACAACCAAATATAAATGTACAAAAAATCGGTTCATTCATAATATAGAGAACCGATTCTTTAATAGCTATTCAAAAAAGAAATACAAACCGACAAGAAATAATCCAACGCCAATTGCTTTACTCAAGAGTTTCTGCCACCGTACCATCCATCTGGTATTCTTCAATACCCTAGCCAACCATCCAATGATCAAAAAGGGCATGCCATGTCCGATCCCATATACTAGTAACAAAAGGGTACTTTTAACTAATGACCCAGTAATTGATGCGAAGGCGATCATTGCAATAATCATAGGTGTTGTACATGGTGATGGTGTAAGGCCAAACAAGGTACCTAACGAGTAAGCCTTCATTATAGGATTACGAGGTTTTTGTTGTTTTTTTTCAGGTTTGGAATAAAAGGTAACAACTCTAAAAGGAAGTAACCCTAGAAAGTGATGAAGCCTTAAACCGAGAACATAAAATCCAATTAATAAAAATAAGAAACCTAGAAAATTATGAAATAAATCTTCATATTGTTCCGTCCATTCTAATACTTGCTCACCAAAAAAAATACTAACCACACCAAGAATCGTGAACGTAAGTGTAAAAGAAATCATAAAAGTCAAAGTGATGGGTAAAATGCTTTTGTTTTTAGATTCTCCTTTAAAAGCAAAGATACTGGAAGCCATCCCTAGCATACAGGGATTAAAGCTTGTCAATAATCCGACCGAAAAACTAACTATTAATGCAATAGAGAAATGTATATTTGCCAATTGGTCTATAATATGTGTCGCCCACTCCATTTTTATCACCCCTTGTACAAGACTATTTAAGGATGATAAATATTAGTCATATTTTTTAATAGAATTGGTGTTAACACTAAATAAAACTTAAAATTCCCTTTTATCAATATCAAACAATAAACGTCACAACGTAAAACAACAGAGGTTCCAGCAGCATTTAAATAAAAAACCGACTTTCAAAAAGTTGAGAATCGATTGTGATTAAATATCTGGAAAATCTCTTTTTAATTGTTTCCATAAAGGAATTGAACATTCAGGTAAGGTCTTGGATTCGAGTGACAGTCAATTCCAAAAAAACCTCCGTACAATTTGGCATACGGAGGGAGGGGAGACTTACCAGTTACGTATCTCTCCATCATCAAGGCATCCGGATTAAAAATGCAGCATAATTTATTTGGTTTGATTTGCTGCATGAATTGAAAAAGCAGCCTAAGAGGGTGTTTTATCTCTGTCTCATTTTACTATGTCAGTCTAGTTAGGCTGGTTTTTCATAGAATTTCATAGGTTGAACTCTTAGTAATCCTAGTAGGAATTAATCATATCCTTCTCTTAACATCTTTAATCACTACTTTACTATGAGGAATACTTGGAATTCTCACCATGCTGTAACTTAAATCCTGGTTAGGAACTTCATATTCCATTCGGTTAGCCAAATAATCAAGACTTACTTTCATGACTTCAATGGTGGCCCACTCTCCGGCACAGCGATGCCCCATAAAGTAATCACCACCACCCTGCGGAATAAAGCTAAAAGGACTGCCTTCCCAATTGGCAAACCGATCAGGACTGAACAAATCAGGATTTCCCCAAATTTCAGGGTCATGATTTGTGCCATATATATCCAGTAAAGCTAATGTGCCTTCTTCAAATTTATAGCCTTTCCAGGTGAAATCTTTTTTTACTAATGCTACGACAAAAGGAAAAAACGGATAAAAACGGCGAACTTCCTGTACAAACATCTGAGAATATTTTTCGTCATGGGATTCAAGTTTCTCCCTTTCTTCTGGAAAATGATGCAATGCCAGCGCAGTGAAATTGATGAATATAGCGATTGCCACAATAGGTCTCAAGATATTGATCACTTCCACAACAGCAGTCTCGATATCCAAAAGATTCCCTTCTAAATCGCGATGCCAGGAGAATCTATGGAGAGCTGTATCTTCTGGAGGATTTATTTCCCCGTTACGCACCTTATCGACCAGATCACCAATCCACTTTTCTACTTTATTCCGTGCATTTCTACCTAGCCAATGATTTGGACCAACTGCAGCCGGAGACTCGAACATCGCGGCCAAGTGTTTTGTCATTTCTTTAACATCGTTTTCTTCCAACGGGACGCCTGCCCACTGGCAGGCTGTTCTGCACAGGACTTCTTTAACTTCTTCGTAAAGAATAACTTGATCCACCTGTTCCCATTTATTTAGTGCTATCTCCCACTGTTTTTTTGTAATGTCTGTTAGGCTTTGAAGTCCCTCAGGAGACATGATAGACATAAACATTTCCTTCCGATGTTTGTGATCTTGTCCATCTAACGCCTGAACACCATTCTTCCCGAACAATGTTTGAACCGCACGGTTCGGTGCTGCAGCTTCCTTTCCTACCATGCAGATCGCTTTCTTGCCAAGTAATCGGGTCTCAAAAACATTAGAATTAAAACTTTGGCGTCTGTTCAAAATGTACATATATCCTTCTCTCATAAGGCTCAAGCTATGAACTATTCCTTCTTCCCGAGGCATTTGATTTTTATCTGACATAGCATTCATCTCCATTTTAATTAATGATGATTTTATTATTTGTAACTTTTTCCTATTTACTCTCAAAAGAAACTTTGATTTGTCCCATCCGTGTTCAACTTGACATTTTATAAACTTCTTAACGAGAAGAATTGCAAATTGCTCTTAGTCAGGACTCAATCAACAATCTTCTATTCAATAATAGAACCTATTGTAAATTGGTGAAGACAAGACCCCTAAACGGACGTTTATGGGACTAAAAGTAATTTTGTTGGAAAACAACCTTTTTCTATTAATTCACAGAACCAAAACTCATTCCTGTAAAGCATCACTTTATTCCATCCAAAACAGACCTATTCTAATCAAATTCCTCCAGATGATTACTG